>PWKM01000203.1 GCA_003559755.1 Planctomycetota bacterium | reverse complement strand
CTCGTCCCGCAGCTCACGATGGAGGCGGCACGAATGGCAGCCCTCGGGGCGGGGGGCAAGGTCATCAGGGCGTTTGCATACTACCTCACCGGGGAAGACCTGTCCGAACTCGACCGGCTCAAGCCCGACCTGATCCTCCTTGCAGGCGGGACGGATGGCGGTGACCGAAACCACATCTGCTCGAATGCAGAGTCCTTGAGTGAGAATTTCCCGTCGATGCCGCTGATTGTCGCGGGCAATCGCGATACTTACGACGATCTCAGAGAACTCTTCGCTAAACGGGACGACGTGTTGTTCACCCGGAACGTGATGCCGGAGATGGGCCGGCTCGACCTGGAACCGGCCCGAGCCGCGATCCGACAGGTCTTCCTCGAGCACATTGTAGAGGCAAAGGGACTGGAGACGCTCCGCGCCCGCTCCGAATGCCTGATGCCGACCCCGGAAGCTGTCCGCAACGCCGCCGAATTGCTCTCAAAAGGTCTGGCCGACGAACCCGGCCTGGGCGAACTGCTCATCGTAGATATCGGGGGGGCGACGACGGACGTGTTTTCCTGCTCCGGCGGCGAGCCGACCGCGGCGGGGACCGTTCTCCGCGGCCTGCCCGAACCGTTCTTGAAACGGACAGTCGAGGCCGATGTCGGAATGCGATATACGGCGCCCTTCCTGCTCGAGGCGATCGGGGAAGAACGGCTGGCTGAGGATACCGGGCTTGCACCGGAGGACCTCCGCGCGTGGGCCGAGGCAGTGGCGGCCGAGCCCGGACGACTGCCGGCGAACGCATCCGAAGAGGAAGCCGACACAGCACTGGCCCGTGCCGCCTGCGAAGTTGCGGTCGGACGTCATTGCGGAATTATGGAGGAAGTCTATACTCCCGATGGCCGAACATATGTCCAGCGTGGCAAAGACCTGGCACGTGTGAAATATGCGATTGGAACCGGCGGTCCACTTGCCTCCGGCAAGGTGCCGGGAGAAGTCCTGAAAGGGGTACGTCGGAGGGCGGGTTGCGATCGGCTGAAACCGATATCGCCCTGCCCGCTCCTGGACCGTCGGTATATACTGTGGGCGCTGGGGCTTCTGGGCGCGGTCGATGCGCCTGCCGCACTGGACATGATGAAGCAGTACCTGACGCCGCTGGACTCAATCGTCACGGATAATAGAGGACCGACTGGGAAATGGAACTGAGAAATCGCAAGATTGACCTCGATGATTTTATGGCAATGCGCCCCGAGGTCCTGGCGGCCTGGCACACCGGTGAGCAGGTCGCCGATCTGGAAGCGTCCGTCGCCTACCAGGCCGCCTGCCCCGATTCCAAGCGGTTCGGCACCGTCCTGCAGGAAGCCGACCGCGCCGATGTCACACTCACCCAGCCGAGGGCCGGGGTGTGCGCAGTCAAGGCACAGATCGAACTGCTGCTGCGCCTTCAGGACGAGGGCGAGGCCGACCTGCTCCCAACCACGATAGACAGTTACACCCGGCAGAACCGTTACGAGGAGGCGGAGAAAGGGATCGCCGACAGCGAGCAGAACAGCCGCTCCCTGTTGAACGGGTTCCCCGCGGTCAACTACGGGCTCGACGCCTGCCGCGAGGTGACCGAGGCGGTGTCCAGGCCCATCGAGGTCCGTCACGGCACGCCCGACTCCCGCCTCTTGTGCGAGATCACGCTCGCCGGGGGTTTCACTGCGTTCGAGGGCGGCGGCATCTCGTATAACATACCGTATGCCAAGAACGTACCGCTCGAACAGAGCGTTCGGAACTGGCAGTACGTGGACCGGCTCGTCGGCTATTATGCCGAGTGCGGCGTCGACATAAATCGCGAACCGTTCGGCCCCCTCACCGGCACGCTCGTGCCCCCGTGCATCGTCGTTGCAATCGGCATCATCGAGGGGCTTCTGGCGGCGGAACAGGGCGTACGGGACATCACCCTCGGCTACGGTCAATGTGGCAACCTGTACCAGGACGTGGCCGCATTGAAAGTGCTGCGCCATCTGTTTCCGAGCTACCTCGACCGATTCGGATACCACGATGTCCGGACATCGATCGCCTTTCACCAATGGATGGGCGGTTTCCCGCCACAGGAGGACAAGGCGTTCGGAGTCATCGCGTGGGGGGCGGCCACCGCCGGTTTTTGCCGGGCTACAAAAGTGATCACCAAGACCCCCCACGAGGCGATGGGCATCCCCACCGCAGAGGCGAACATCGCCGGGCTGCGAGGTACCCGGCAGCTCCTCAACATGATCTGCCTGCAGGAGCCCCTCGAATCGCCGATCATCGACCGGGAGGCCGAACTGATCGAGCGAGAGAGCACGGCGATGATCGAGGCGACATTGCGGCTCGGCGAAGGCGACCTGGCCCGGGGCGTCGTCCGCGCGTTCCAGGCGGGGGTGCTCGATATTCCGTTCCCGCCCAGCCGCCAGGCGTTTGGGGACGTGGTCCCTGTCCGCGACGTGCATGGGGCGGTCCGCCTGTTCGAGTTCGGGAACCTGCCCTTCGACGACGAGATCAAGCTGGTGCATCGCGAAGCTCTCGAAGAACGTGCCAGGGAGGAGGGCCGGGCCGTTTCGTTCCAGATGGTGACCGATGACATCTATGCGGTGAGCAAGGGCCGACTGGTCGGGAAACCCAGGTAACTGACAAACACCTCGCCGGATAATATGAAAGGGATTGCATGTCGACCATAAAGGTTGAACAGGTCATTTGCTCGGCCGGATTCACAGGGTCCTATACCGACGACCAGAAGGCCATCCGTGATGGAGCTTGCCTTGATGGCTTATTCTACGACGACAAACCACAGACCCTTGGCTTTCGAGCAATCCGGCAGCCCGGGGAAAGTGTATCCGTCATGCTTCGGTTGACCGACGGTCTGGTGGCGTTCGGGGACTGTTCGGCGGTGCAGTATTCCGGTGCGGGCGGACGCGACCCGCTTTTTCTGGCAAATGACTTCATCCAATTGATCGAAGCGCAAGCGATATCGTGTCTGTCGGGCCGGCCGCTGACTAGTTTCCGAGAACTGGCCGGGGAGTTTGAGACGGTCCGAATGGACGACGGCAGGCCATTGCATACGGCGGTCCGATACGGCGTCTCCCAGGCGATCCTGAACGCCGTAGCGGCGGCGCATCGAACGCTGCCCTGCGAGGTCATCGCCGATGAATACGACCAGGTCCTGTCCGAGCGACCCGTGCGGATTTTCTGCCAGTCGGGCGACGACCGATATCTCAATGCCGACAAGATGATCCTCAAAAAGGCCGATGTTCTGCCCCACGGCCTCATCAATAACATTCCCGATAAGTTGGGGACAAAGGGCGAGATACTGCTCGATTACGTGAAATGGCTGCGAGACCGAATCGTCCATAGAAGATCAAACACCGACTATCAGCCGGATATCCATATCGATGTGTACGGGACAGTCGGGCTCATCTTCAATCAGGACATCCCCAGAATCGCCACCTACCTCGACCATCTGGGCAAGGCGGCACATCCGTTTGCCATCCGCGTCGAATGTCCGCTCGATGCGGGTTCGAGGGAAGCACAGTGCTCGGCCCTGGCGGAACTGCGAACCGTGCTGAAATCGCGGGGCATAGCAGTCGAGATCGTGGCCGATGAATGGTGCAACACGCTGGAGGATATTCGCTATTTTGCCGATGCCGGGGCGGCCGATATGATACAGGTCAAGACTCCCGACCTCGGCGGCATCCAAAACTCCATCGAGGCCGCCCTTTACTGTAAGAGCAAAGAAATCGGTGTCTACCTGGGCGGAAGCGGCAACGAGACGGACACATCGGCTCGCGCCTGCGTACACGTCGCTCTCGCCACACAACCCGACCAGATGCTGGCCAAACCGGGCATGGGAGTGGACGAGGGCTACATGATTATGTACAACGAGATGCAGCGCTCACTCGCCATTCTTGCTGCAAACAGGAGAACCGAATGATGAGCGAGATGCGGATTCTGTCCCCGACAGCGATATTGGGCTACGGCTTTCCCCGTGATTCGTTCGAACGGGGACTGGCCGCCGGCCCCGACGCCATCGCCGTCGATGCGGGCAGCACCGATCCCGGCCCGGCATATCTCGGGTCGGGAACGTGCTTCGTAGCACGCCAGGCGGTGCGGAGAGACCTGGAAATTTTGATAACGAGCAGTCTCGATGCGGGCATACCGCTGCTCATCGGAACAGCCGGAGGGAGCGGGGCGAAACCACACGTCGATTGGTGCGTGTCCCTGATCGACGAGGTACTGACGGCCAACCGGCTCCGGGCACGGGTCGCGCGAATCTATTCCGATGTGCCGAAAGAGACGGTGCGGCGGGCCTTGCGGGATGACCGGATACGCCCGCTGCCGTTCGGGCCGCCGCTTACCGACGAGTCGGTGGGCCGGGCAAGTTCGATCGTCGCCCAGATCGGCGTCGAACCCATTCTCCGAGCGCTGGAAGAGCCGGTCGATATCGTGGTCGCGGGCCGGGCCTATGATCCCGCGATATTCGCCGCACTGCCCATCCGCAGCGGTTTCGATCCCGGCCTCGCCACACACATGGGCAAGGTGCTCGAGTGTGCGGCCATCGCCGCCACCCCGGGAAGCGGCCGAGATTGCGTCATCGGAACCATCGACCGCGAAGGGTTCGTCCTCGATACGTTGAGCCCGCTCCGCAATTTTACCGAGGAGTCTGTCGCCGCCCACACCCTGTACGAGAAGGCCCACCCCTTCCGCCTGCCCGGCCCAGGCGGCTGCCTCGACGTCTCCGGCTGCCGGTTCCGGCAGGTCTCGGACTCGGCCGTGGAGGTCACCGGCAGCCGGTTCGATGCGACCGCCCCCTATACGCTCAAGCTGGAGGGCGCGGCCCTCGTGGGGTATCGCACCATCGCTATCGCAGGAGTACGTGACCGAATCATGATCAAGGCGTTGGACGAAGTATTCGACGGGGTACGCAGTTCGGTACAGGACAGCTTCGGATCGCAGAGCTATCAACTGAACTTCCGGATATACGGCAAGGACGGAGTGATGGGGCCGCTGGAGCCGGAGAAAGCCGTCAGCGGCCACGAGGTCGGAATCGTCTTCGACGTGGTCGCCCCGACTCAGGACGTAGCCGACACGATATGCGGCCTGGCACGAAGTACCGCCCTCCATTACGGATACTCCGGCAGCATCGCCACAGCCGGAAACCTCGCGTTTCCGTTCAGTCCGTCGGACATCTCGGCCGGCCCCGTGTACGAGTTCAACGTCTATCACCTGATGGAAGTCGATGAACCGGAGAGCATGTTTCCCGTCGAACGACTGACAATGGGAGAAAATGGACCGTGAAGACTGCTCGAATCGCCGACCTGGCGCGTATAATAAGAAGTAAGAACGCCGGCCCATATGAGCTGACCCTTGATG
>PWKM01000173.1 GCA_003559755.1 Planctomycetota bacterium | reverse complement strand
GGCGCGAGTCTTTGTCGAAGGCCACCGCCGGGCCGAGCACCCAGCAGACGTATCCGCCGTTGTCGCGCTCATAGCGGAGCAGTTGGTATAGTTTGTCATAGCTGGCGCTGAACGGGGTCTCGCGGGTGTCACGGGTTCGGAAAGCGAATTTGTCCCCGGTCCGAACGTCGGGCTGTGAAAAACCGTCGCAATGGACGTACAAGCCCTCTGAGCCGTCTTCCGATACTCCCACCGCCACCGGGTCGCCGGCCCGCAGGTTGCGGAGTTCCTTGACCGTGACCTCGTCGCCGCGGACCACCAGCATGCAGTCCATCCGGCTTTCCTTGACCAGTATCCACCGACCGTCCCCAAGATGAACGTATTCGGGGTGGTTCGACGTGGCGTGAAACCCCTCGGGGGCGACGCCGTCTCCCGGCGCCGGTGTGAGATTGACGGGTGGCGCAGAGCAGAGCGGCTCCACATGGAAATCGGGCGGCCGGTAAACCGGCATGGTCCAGCGCGGCCGTTGGTCTCGGTCCATCGAGCGCCCTTCTTTTTTGTACGGCAATCGCGCGGACGCGGGCGGGCCGTCTTCGTCATCGGTCGTCTGGCCACCGCTCCCTTCGCCCGTTATTCGCGGGCGTTGTGTTTCCAGAATGCGTGCTGGACGGGGTACCCCGACCGCAGCGCGACTGCCGAAGTGAACGACCAGATCGGGCTTTGCGGCACGAAAACCGGCGGGTTTCTCGACTCGGGGAACCCCAGACCGAACAGTTGTGCCGCCCTTCTCATGTACTCCGGCTTGTTATCCGTCATGCCCACATAGGCATAGAGCCCGGCGATGAACATTGGCGCCTCGAAGTAGCTGTCCTCGGGGAACGGTCTCTCGACGGCTTCGCGGAGCAGCTTGAGCACCTGTTCGTCTCCGGTGCGAGCATGTAAGCCGAGGAGCGGGCCGATGGCGAAACAGAATTTCATGTCTTCCTTGATGTAACTCTGGCCGCGTATCTGTTCTGTGCCGGGCGAGTGGAGGTGTGGCCCGTGGCTCTGCCACTTGTTGACCACATTGGTGTTGAACAGCTTCATCGCCTCGTTGAGCCAACGCTGGTCGGCGGTCAGATCGTGGACGGCACAGAAGGATTCGATCGCCCAGGCGTTCGCGGCCATGTCCACCCTCAAACCACCGCCGTACACCTGCGATCTGGCGATGGCTTCCCACGCGGGGACCAGCCCTTCGGCGCTGCGTATGGCGGCGTCGCGGGCCTTTGGCTCGCCGGTCAACATGTACCAGAGGGCGGGGCCGGTGGCCCAGGTCCCGCCCGGGCTCGGGCCGCCCCGTCGGCCGTGAGCGTGGAAGCTCGGCCATACGGTACCGCTCTGGATGGCGTTTACGTTGGCCGGGTCGCGGTCCGACCAGTACTGGTCGATATCGACCCGGTGCCGGACCATCTGCGTGGCGAGCTCGAGCGCGTTCGGGTCTCCGTGCCGGAGATACTCGAGCATGATGAGGAGCGGCCAGTCGTAATGCAGGGATACCTGGCCTCTGCCGGCCATCGACAGGTCGCCGAAATCCATCCAGCCGTACCATTGGCTGGAGTCCCCGTGGTACCCGATATTGAACGTCCGGTACTCGCTCCGGGCGGCGTACACGCTGGATTCGCTTTCCGGGTCGGCGGCGGTCGTACTCATTCGCATCCAACTTCTGAGCTTGAAGTCGCACTGTCGATTCCCGGTCTGGGTATCGGGTGGTGCGAAGAAGAACGGGAGTGCCCCGGTCGCCGCGTAGTATCTCGGGGTCGCTCGAGCAAACACCGGCCGCGACAGGTCGGCCGCGGTGTTCGCCACCGGCCGGCCGCCGAAGTCCAGGACGAACTCGTGGCCCTTGTGGACCGAGCCGGGCAGCATGTACAGGCCGGGCCTGGCAACATTCCGCAGCCGTTCGAGCCACCTGGATTGGACGCTGGGGGTCGGTCTTGGCCATTGGCCCTCCGTCGGCCACAGCCAGAGCCGGAGCGACTGCCCGTCCAATTCAATCGCTTTCTCGTAGTTCTGCCAGAAATGCCGAATCCCGGTGGTGAGCGAGCCGGCGTCGCCGCGGATTTGGACCAGCCCGTCTGTCCGGTCGCCCTTCTTCAGCTCCTCGTCGCCGCTGGTGATCGTGTACTCGAAATTCTCATCCGTGAAATAGGGGCTGGTCTCCCCCTTCTTGCACAGTTGCAGGACCCGGAATCGGCCTCTCGCCTCGACTCCTTCGCTTGCGGCGATGAGGTTGCCGCCAAGCCCCAAGCCCAGATCGACGGCCATACTGTCAAAGGCGAACCACTCCGGCTTGACGTCGCCCTGTCCGTCCGCCCCGTGGTTCTCCAACCACAGGTGGACTCGGACGAACGGCTGTCCGGCGAACACGCTGATTCGCGCGGTATAGCGGATCAGGCCGTCGTGTACCCCGGGGAACGGCCCCGACAGGCGGACTACGGCGCGCATCGGCCCGGCGTGTTCGATTTCGACCTCGGCGGGTGGGCCGGCAATAACCTCGCCGCCTTCCGCTCGAAAGATGACCAGGCCCTTGCCTGCAGCCGTCAGCATCTCACGGCCGTCTATCCTCAGAGATTGAATGAATCCCGGCTCCCTCTTGCTCAGCACCAGTGCGAGCGGGCCGGTCGTTACGTTCACTGCGTTGGCGGTCTCCTCGACGCTGACCGGGGCAGCCGGTGCGGGGTTCCGTTCGCCCTGCGAGACGACGAGTTCGGCGGACCCGCCGGCGGGCAGTTCGATCTGGGTGTCGAGCAGCGCCCACCGCACTGAGCCGTCGTCCCAGGGGACGGTCCGGGCAAATTGGGCGGGGATCGCCCGGCCGTTTGCCGAGACGGTCAAGTTTGACACATCTCTGACCGCGCCCTTCGCAAATGGCACGCCGCTGGTGACCAGCGCCGGCTCACGGGCCACCTCTTCGCTGTTGGTCACCTGCAGCTTCACCTCCAGAGCCATCGCCACTGAGGCCGCCAGACCGAAGAAAACCGTCAGAACCGTTATGCACAGGCGTCGTTTTCTCATTCCTCACCTCCCTCTTCCTGTTCGCCCAAGTTCGGATTGGGTTCTCGGTCGCCGTATCCGGCGGCGATTTCTGCGGCAAGATCAAACAGTGCCTCGGACCGGTCGCGCCAACCGGAGCTGATGAACCAGGCCTCAGAATCCCGGTCCACCCGTCCGGCACCCGACACGTTGACGACGCGGATTCTATCGTCGAGCAGTTCCCGGCAGCGCTGGACCATGTCTTCGCCGAGTATCTGAGGCGCTTCGGGGTCGAGCCACGCTTTTTCCAGATACACCCGCGCCTCGATCTCCTGTGCGGCCTCGCGGAACGCCTCGGAGCGGACGGTGGCGATGGGGCCTTCCCGGCCTCTGCCCAGGATTCGCGCCACCCCGTTGTTCATGTTCAACTGGCCCCAGGCGGTCTCGGGATACCGTCCGGCCAAGGTCCAGCGGACCCGGCCCCTGCCATCCTCGAGGACGACCCAGAAGTCGGCTCCCAAGCGGCCCAGGCCCCTCGATCCGCCTCGCGTGTAGATGAACGGAGCCCTGTTCGGGCGGGCGCCGATCCACGTCTCCAGCTTGCACCGATATTCGGTCAATCGGCTGGCCAGGGACATCTCTCGGGGGAAATAGGACATCCACTGGGGGTTGGACCAGCCGAAGCCGTAGCCCCGGGAGGGGTCCATCGGGCCGACTCGGATGCCCCACAGGGCGATGAACATACCCATCTCATATCCCTGCCATTCTTCGCATCGCAGGTGAGAATGGACGGCCCACCGTGCCCCGGGCACCCCGTTTGAGATGTCGTCCATCGCCAGCTTGGTGGGGCGGTGGTCTCCGATCAGGCCGAACAGCATCGAGTCCTCGAGGTCTCGCTCGGCGAGCACTTTCTGCATCCCGTCGGAGAGTTTCTTCCAGAACTCCCGGGATTCGGGCGATCCCCAGGCCGGCCCGCGGGCGGTAAAGTACTCGTCGGTCTCCGGCTCGTAAAGCGTGTACAGGGCGGCACGGTCGTGGGTTCGTACGGCTCCGCCCGTCCCGCCGGCATGCCCCTGGCTCTCGGGCGGTTCCCAGGCGTAAAGGATCACGCCCGGTATCTGGCCCATGTGCTTCCTGGCGACATCGAGGTACCGCTCGGCGATGCTGAAGTCCGGCTGCAGCTCGCCGTCGTCGTCCCGGACCCAGCGCACCATTGCGTGTTGGTTGCCGAAATGCGTCCGCGGGACGCAGGTAATGTAGAGCGTCTTGTTCCCCAGCGCGCCCAGCAGTTCGAAGGTCCTGTCGAGCAAGGCGAAGTGTTCGTCGGACCACAGCGGCACGTCGTATGCCATGGCGACGGACTCGGGCGACTGGGCCAGGTCCATGTGGGCATGGAAGGTCTTGGGCGAGGGCATCTCCCAATTGCTGACGTTCACCCTCAGGCGGGGCCGGACCGGGTCCCGCCCGTCCGTCCTGATCGTCACGGTCCCGGTGTATTCACCCGGCCGGGCGTCGGCGGGCACTCGCACGGTGAACCAGATGGGCTGGACCGACCGACCGTGCTCACCTGACACCGGTACGGTATCGGGCGGGACTTCATCGAGCGAATCGAACGTCCCGTCCCGTCCGTCCGGCTGGGCGTATCGGACCAATACCGCCGAGCCGGGGATGACCCCCGGGCCCTCGAGGTCCGACACCTCGACGGTCAGGCCGCGGATCGGCCGTTCATCCCCGACGACGATCTGGCCGGAGAAGCTGCCGTTCCGGGTGGCAGAAATCTGGATGGGCCGCGCGGAAGCGAGCGGATCGGGATAGTCCGAGACGCGGACGTGCTGCATGATGCTGTGATTCCAGTAGCGGAACCCCTGGCCCGGCATCGGGCCGACGTTGGGCACCACAGCCGCCTCGGGGGCGGACGTCAGCCGAATCGACTGCAGGCCCAGACGAGTCCACCAATAGTCCGAGTTGACCGATGAGCCGCCCCTGTGCCGGCAGACGTGCCGAACCGCCGGTGTCGGTGCCCGATGGATACCGATCGCGAGCACATTCACCCCCTCGCGGAGCCGACCGGCGGGGATCGTCACGTTCGAGATATGCCGGTAGCGGCTGGCGACCCGATCCCTGACTTCTTTGGGCTTGGCCGCCTGGGCGCGCCGGGTCTCCTGCCGATGCCAGGGCAGCACAAACCCCTCGTCGGTGAAATCGGCCTCCGGCGGATAGGGCTCCGCCGGGCTCGACAGGGTGATCGGCCCGTCGGGCATGTAGGCCCGGGCGACCTCCTCGCCGTTGAGGTAGATGACTGCTCCGCCGCGTATCTCGAGTTCGAGCTTCAGGTCGCCGGCCCGGGCCGGGTCGGTCACCTCGAAGGTCCCCCGCATCAGGATCAGCTTCCATCC
>PWKM01000098.1 GCA_003559755.1 Planctomycetota bacterium | reverse complement strand
CGCCGCTCGGCCTGCCCCCGATGCTCGCCCACGCCCCGCACCCGGGCGAGGGAATCGGTAGCGAACAGTTGCGCTACTCGATCGCCGGCCGATTGGGCCACGGCATCGAGCCGGTGATGAGCTTGATCGGGTTCGACTGGAAGACGAGCGTGGCGATGATCGGGGCCTTTGCCGCGAAAGAGGTCTTCGTCGCCCAGCTCGCCATCGTACACGCGATCGAGACCGAGGGCCACCACGAACACGGACACCACCACGACCTCGACGACCACGGACATGACCACCACCATGACCGTGAATCCCTTCGGGAAGCCCTGCGCCACGAGTACTCGGCCCTCCAGGCGTTTTGCATCATGCTGTTCAGTCTGCTCAGCATGCCCTGCATGGTGACGGTGGTCACCGTGTGGAAGGAGAGCGGCTCGTGGAAGTGGGCGGCGCTCCAACTGATCGGGCTGACCGTCATCGCGTACGTCATCACGTTCGCGGTCTATCAAATCGGCCAGCTCTTCATATAAAGGGGCCTTTAATGGAGCACCTGATCGTCATACTCATCGTCGTCGCGGCGGCGGTGTTCGTCGGGTTCAAGCTCGCTCGGATCGCCTCCGGCAAGGAGGAGGGCTGCGCGGGCTGTCCCGGGAAAAACTGCACCTCCTGCCTCGACGACGATCCGGCTTCGAGCGATTCGGAGCGGAAGTAGCGCAATCGAGCCCCCGCCGGCCGGTTCTCTTCGCCCGTCTATGTTGGCGGGCGGTGCCGGCATCTGCTCACGAATGACCGTGCCGCCCAAACCGGCGACAATCCGCCACGGACGGGGTATCATTACCCATAATTCGTTCGCCTTGCGCCCAGAAACGCAACACCGGAGAGACAGATATGAAACGGCCGCCGCGCTCGGGATGGGCGACGTTCTTCAACGGACACGCCCCCGACTATGAGGAAAACGACTTCACCCGGAATACCATCGCCGAGGTCGATTTCCTGGTGGAAGAACTGCGGCTGAAGCCGGGGATGGCCCTGCTTGACGTGGGCTGCGGGACCGGTCGGCACGCCATCGAACTGGCACGCCGGGGGCTTCGGGTCACCGGCATCGACATCTCATCGGGGATGCTCGACCAGGCCCGCCTCAACGCCCGACGGGCGGGTGTCGAGGTGACCTGGATCGAGTCGGACGCGGCGAACTTCGACCTCTTCGCCGATTTCGACGCCGCGGTCTGCCTGTGCGAAGGGGCGTTCGGGCTGCTCGGCGCCGGGGACGAACCCATCGGCCAGCCGCTGGCCATCCTCCGCAATATCGCCCGGGCGATGAGACCGGGGGCACGATGCCTGTTCACCGTGCTCAATGCGTTTGCGATGTGCCGGAAGCACTCGATCAGCAGCGTCCGCGAGGGCGAGTTCGACCCCGTCACCCTCACCGAGCGCTCCGAGTGCTCGCCCGAGGGCGGCGACTCGCCGCCCCTTCGCGAACGGGCGTTCTTCCCCACCGAACTGGTCCTCCTGTTCGGCCTGGCCGGTATCGAGGTCACCGACATCTGGGGCGGGACGGCCGGGGACTGGGGCAGGCGCCCCATCGACCTCGACGAGATGGAGATCATGGTGGTCGGCGCGAAGATGGCCGAGCCGCCGCGGCCGCCGTACAAGGTGTTCGGGTCGGGCTGACCGGGGCCAACGGAGCGCCAGGACGCCCCGCAGTCGGCCCGATGCAGTTGCTGTTCCGGTACCGGCACCCCGCCCGCCTCGTCCAGCCCCGCGGCACTACCCGGACTGTGTATCCGCCGGGCGGCTTGCATCGGTGCTCGGATATTCGGTATAATTTTTTACATGTCGGGCAACTACCGTTACGACTATCCCCGGCCTGCGGTAACGGTTGATATCGTGCTGCTGACACGGGATCGCGATATTCTTCTGATCAAGCGCAAGAACCCTCCGTTCCGGGGCCATTGGGCTTTGCCGGGCGGGTTTGTCGACGAGAACGAGCCGCTGGCGGACGCGGCGGCCCGGGAACTCGAGGAAGAGACCGGGCTTCGAGACGTGCCGCTGGGCCAGTTCCGGGCTTATGGCGACCCCGGCCGCGATCCGCGGGGACACACCGTATCGATCGTTTTCCTGGCACAGGTGGAACGCCCGATCGAGCCGCGTCCCGCCTCCGACGCGATCGACGCCGCGTGGTACACGGCTGAATCACTGCCTCCGATGGCATTCGACCACGACAGGATCATCGAGGACGCCCTGGCGACGGTCTGCATCGACAACGACTGAATCGAGCAACAGCGATGGCGAAAATCCGTTTCAAATGCACCTGCAACAAGGTACTGGCGGTCGAAGACCAGTTCGCCGGCAAAGTGGCCAAGTGCCCCAACTGCGGACAGCCGGTCCAGATTCCGTCCGAGGAAGAGGCCCAGGGTCAGTCGAAACGCGATATCGGCCAGGATATCGGTTCGCTGTCGGAGGAATATGAACGGCTCGCTGCGGCGCGCGAGCGGCGGGAGCGGGCCGAGAAGGTACTCGCCGAAGTCGGCCTGAAGCGGAAGAAACAGATCGCCATCGGCCTGGCGGCGGCCCTCGGGGCGATCCTTGTCATCTGGATTTTCTACACCTCGTTCCGGTCATACGGCCCCACGGTCGGGCTCATCCGAAGCTATCCCGAGCCGCTGCGGCCGGTCGTTCGCGGCCTGCGGCACAGGGACCCGGATGTCCGGGCCGCCGCCGCCTGGGAGTTGGCCGACCTCACGGGCGACGAGCACATCGACATCATCGCGCAGATGATCGACGAGCAGCACCCCCTCATCCGGATGGTCACCCTCCGGGCGCTGTATCAGGCCGCGCCGGACGATACGGCCGCTCTGGTGGAACCGCTGCTCGGCGATCGCTCTCTGGACATACGAATGACGGCCGCGTTCCTCAGCGCCCTGGCCGAGCACGGCGAGCTCACGCCCGAATCGCTCCGCCCTTACCTGTCCCGAGCGCTCGAACGGGACCCCTCGTCCGCCCGATGGTTCGACGCTGTCGCCGAAGGCGGGGAGTCTGATGATGACATTCAGGACTACCTGCAACACCGAGTTCACAGCACGAACCGGCGTGTCCGTGCCCAGGCGGCCTGGATGATCGCCGCCGCGTTGGGCCCCGACTCGATGCTCCTCCGGCTTGTCCGCGACCCCGAGCCGTCGGTCAGGCAGAGCGCCATATACGCCGCCGGCATCTTCCTGTCGCGCGGCCGATACGAGGTTATCGAGGACGACTCCGACCTGCGGGCGCGGAACACATTGATGACCAACGTCGGGATGCGGATCGAGGACGAGGCGCCGCGCGAGGTCCGCCGGGCCGCCGCACTCGCACTCGCCCACTGCGGCCAGGACCAGGCGGCCAGCTTGCTCGTGCGAGCGATCGGCGACGACGATTGGTTCGTCCGTTTCGCGGGGGCCAAAGGACTCGAAAAACTGACCCCGTCCCTCGCCGCGAGGATGGTCCAAGGGGCCGGGATAGAGAACGAGCGAAATGAATGGACGCGCCGTATTCTCGACCGCATACGCGAGAATGCGACGGCGTCCGGGGAAAACGGCACATGACCGACACGACGCTGGTCCGCGACCTCGAGCGAACGGGGCAGGACCACATCGTCCAACATCTGAGCAAGCTCGAACCGTCGGCCCGCGCGCGGCTCGAACGCCAGCTCGCCGAGTTCGACTACGATCTCGTCGCCCGCCTGGCCGACATCGCCGGTCAGGACGGGCCGGAACGGTCGGTCAGCGACTTCGAGCCGGCACCGGTGCTCCCGCTGTCGCGTCCGCCCGAGAGCGTGCGGGCAGCCCGCCAGATCGGGGCCGAGGCCATCGGGGCCGGGACGGTTGCTGCGTTTGTGGTTGCGGGCGGCCAGGGGTCCCGGCTGGGCTATGACGGCCCGAAGGGATGCTATCGGATTGGCCCGATCAGCGGAAAATCCCTGTTCCAGGTCCACGCCGAGAAGACGTTGGCGGCCGCACGGCGGCACGGGGCCGCCATCCCGTTCTACGTGATGACCAGCCGCACGAACGACGCCGCCATCCGTTCGTTTTTCGAGCAGAACGATCACTTCGGCCTGGGGGGCGAGAACGTGTTGCTGTGCCCGCAGAGGGTACTGCCCGCGTTCGACAAGGCCGGGCGGTTCATCCTCGCCGCGCCCGACCGGGTATTCGTCAGCCCCGACGGGCACGGCGGCGCATACCACGCCTTGCTCGCGGGCGGCGCGTTGGACGACATGGCTCGCCGGGGGATCGAGCACATCTCGTATGTCCAGGTGGACAACCCGCTGGTGCCGACCATCGATCCGCTGTTCATCGGCGAACATATCCGGGCCGAGTCGGACATGTCGAGCAAAGTCCTGGAGAAGCGAGAACCGATGGAGAAGCTCGGCGTGTTCGGGTACGTGGACGGCGAGCTCCGAGTCATCGAATACAGCGACATGAGTGACGACCTGAAGCGGGCCCGACGACATGACGGCTCGCTGAAGTACCGATACGGGAGCATCGCCGTGCACGTGATCGACCGCCAGTTCGCCCGACGCATGGCCGAGGTGGACCTCCCCTTCCACGTCGCCCGCAAACGCATCCCCTACGTCAACACGGAAGGCGAGCGGATTGAGCCGAAGGAACCGAACGGACGCAAGGTCGAGCGGTTCGTATTCGACGCCATCCCGCTCGCCCGCAATCCGGTTGTCATGGAGGTCAGCCGGGCGGACGAGTTCGCACCGGTAAAGAACGCCGAGGGCGACGACTCACCCGCGACCTGCCGGGCGGCGCTGATGGCCCGGGACCGGCGGCGGCTCGCCCGGGCCGGCATCGTCGCCCCCGATGATGTCGCCGTGGAGATCAGCCCGCTGTTCGACCTCAACGCGGATCACCTTGCGGAGGCCGGGCTGTCGGACCTCTCCGGACGAGATCGCATTTACCTGGAATAAGCCGTAAAGCACGCGGCGGGGCGCCGGCAAACGGGGAGAGTCCGACGAATAGCTCACAAAAATAATGAAGGGACAGTCCTGAAGAGGGGGAGGACTCTCACAGGGACTGTCCCTTCATTTATTCGGGCAACACACCCGAAACTGGACAAGCGACCGTTGGCCGATTCCAGCCGCCTATCACTCATTCGCTCTTATAAAGAGCAAACTGCGTGCCATACCGGCCCATTTTTCGCGTTTTTCCGGAGATTATCGCAACATACAGCGGTGCAGGAAGATACGGAACCACGGCGGACGGCTCTTGAGCCGGGACAGGCGTGCTGCGCTGCTGGAATGTTTCACGGGCGGCGTTTCAGGCGTTTCATGCGTACCGAGATGAAACACCGCCCGCCGCAAGGCCGAATCATGGGGGGCGATACTTCGGCCAGGTGATGTCGAGCTCTTTCATCCGACGCCACAGCGTGG
>PWKM01000290.1 GCA_003559755.1 Planctomycetota bacterium | reverse complement strand
CGCGTTGGGGTCCTCTGCGGTCTCGATCTGGCTCAACTCGGCGTTGAGGTCCCTGACCGCATCCATCATGTCATTCACCACCCGCTCCTGCGAGTCCACCGAACTCCCGCAGCCCGTCAATGCGAACCCGAGCAGGGCCACCACGGCCAGCATAGCCACTTTCCTCATATCCCGACTCCAATAATGCACGATCGGGATGATAGGCCTCGACGCCCGTCGATGGCCGCCGGGCCGCACCCTCGATCGCGTAGTTATGAGGTGCCCGAACCGCACGCCCACACGAGCGCCGGCCGACGACACCCAACACGGTATTCAGCAAAACCGATGATGAATTATAAGCTGATGACGGGCGGACGCAAGGACTATTTCGAAACCGCGTGACCGGACGCGGCCCAGTCGGGGGCCGCTTTACCAGTCGATCGCCCCCACCCTGGGCAGCCCGTAGGCCCGGTGGAGCACCTGGATCGGATGCAGAATCTTCTTGCCCGAGCCCTGCTCGAGCTGCATCGCGCAGTAGCTGCAATCGGACAACCCGTACTTTACGTCCAGGTTGCGCAGCTCGTCGAACAGGGGGCGGCCGATCCGCATCGACAGTTCGTAGTGCTTTTCGAGCAGCCCGAAGGTCCCGGCCATCCCGCAGCATCCCCCGGCCAGGCCGGCGACCGGGAATTCGGGGATGAGCCGGAGCAGTTCGAGGGCCGGGGTGCCGATCTGCATCGCCCGCAACTGGCACGGCGGGTGATAGGCCATAGGGATGGTGAGCGCCCGGAACCGGGTGTCGAGCCGGCCCGCACGGTACAGACTGAGCAGGAACTGCATCAGGTCGAACGACGCGGCCGAGACGGCCCGGGCGGCCGGGGTGTCGATGCAGTCGAGCATCTCGCGCTTGAAGAACAGTGCGGCGCTCGGTTCGGTGAAGACCACGCGTTGTCCCTCCTCGACGAACGGCTCGATCCGTTTGAGGGCCTTCTCCACCTGCTTCCGGGCGCCGGCCACGTCGCCATAGAGGAGGCGGGTCTTGCCCAGGGCCAGCTCGCTGACGATCCGGACCTCGATCCCGTTCCGGGTGAGCACGTCGCGGGCACACTCCACGACATCCGGCTTGGTGCAGTCGGTCATCAGCCCGGTGACATAGACCACCTGCTGGCGGGTGTTGGTGAGGGTGGGCGGATGTCGGCCGGACAGATTTCGGACTCGGATCGTCGGGAGCCGGCGCTGGGCGGAGAAGCCAAGCAGCTTCTCGGAGAGCAGGCGCAGGGTCCGACGGCGCAGCAGGAAGTTGCTGAGCAGCGGGAAGGTGCCCAGGCAGCAGAGAATCCGGTCCCACTGCCGGGCCAGCTTTTCGTCCAGGCCCAGCCCGCCCTTCTCCGCCCGCCGGGCTCGCAGTTCGACCATCAGCTTGGCCACGTCGATCCCCGCCGGGCACTCGACCGAGCACATCCGGCAGGCGAGGCACAGGTCGGTCAGCCGGGCCATATCCCCGATCAACTCGTCCTCGGGCGGGAGCGTGCCCCGGTTCGACAGGACGTGGCGGAGGATGTTCGCCTTGGCTCGCGGCGAGGCCTCCTCGGTCTGCAGGACCTTGTAAACCGGACACATGGTGACGAGATCGGTGAGCGAGCGGCAAGCCCCGCAGCCGTCGCAACGCTCGATGACATCGCCCCGCGGCTCGTCGGGGTAGAGCAGCTTGGGCTGGATCGGCCGCCGGCTGTACGAGGGGCCGTACCGGAGGTTCGACACGATGGTGCCCCGTTCGGCCCCGACCTTGATGCCCGGGCTCAACCGGCCGTTCGGGTCGAATATCCGTTTGACCTGGCCGAAGACATCGCACAGGTCGCCGTACTGGATGCGGAGGAATTCGCTTCGGGCCAGCCCGTCGCCGTGCCCGCTCGAGATGGTGCCGCCCATCTCCGAGATCATCTCG
Organism: Planctomycetota bacterium; assembly: GCA_003559755.1. Lineage (GTDB taxonomy): Bacteria > Planctomycetota > PUPC01 > PUPC01 > PUPC01 > PUPC01. The sequence goes on along the minus strand of PWKM01000290.1, from coordinate 3,480 downwards.
AACACCTCGTTCGCCGCCTCCCGCATGGTGTTCAGCCCGGCGTCGTTCTTGAGGTCGAGCAGGGGGCGCGCCGACAGGTTTCCGTGCCCCACGTGGCCGCTGACGGCGACCTCGAGGCCGCGCCGGCCCAGCACCTCGGTGAGGCCGCGAGCCAAGCTCGATACGGAGTCGGGCTCGACGGCGACATCCTCGATGAACGGGGTGACGCGGCAGTGCTCGCGGATGGACTGGAGCAGGTTGAGGGCGACTTTTCGGAAGGCCCGGGCCTCCTCGACGTCCGGCTCGGCAGTCGCGGCGATGGCGTCCACCGCGGTCCCGCCCTCCTCGACCAGCAGGTGCTCGGCTTCCATCAGCTTGGGGATCACATCGTCGTTGTCGGACCCGTCGAACTCGGCGACGAGGACGGACCGGACGCGGTCGCGGCAGAAGTGGCCGAGGTCGGGCCGGGCCCGGCGAACGTGCTCGAGCGCCCGGCCGTCGATCAGGTCCAGCGAGCAGGGGCCGTGGTCGAGCAGCGGGCGAACGCTGTCCACGGCGAGCTGGAGCGTCTCGAAATAGAGGACCAGCACGCCCGACACCGGCAGCGGCTCGGCGGTCGCCAGTTTCGCACCGGTGATCACCGCCAACGTCCCCTCGGACCCGGTGACAAGCTGGCCGAGGTCGAGCACGCCGCGATATTGAGCGCGGTCCAGCCGGTAGCCGCTGGAGTTGACCGGCAGGTTGGGCATCCGCGAGCGGATCAGCGACCGGTTGTCCCGGATCAGGTTGTAGAGGGCGTTCGTCAGTTGGGCCTCGCGGCCGGTGCCCGCCACCAGGTCCTTGAACTCGTTCTTGCGAACGTCCAGCGGCCGGGTCTCGACCACCGTCCCGTCGTCCAGCATCAGCTCGAGCGACTCGACGTAATCGATGATCCCGCCGTATTTGAGCGAGGTGATGCCCGCCGCGTTGGTGGCGATCATCCCGCCGATCGTGCGATAGTCGCCGGCGACCGGGTCGGGCGGCAGGTATCGCCCGAACGGGGCCATTGCCTGGTTGAGACAGACGTATGGTACGCCGGCCGGGGCGGTGATGAAGTCGCCGTGCACGTCGATCCGGGAGGGCGACCCGAAGTGGGCGGCCATATCGAGGATGACCCCTCGGCCCAGGCAGCCGTCCACCGGGCTGGTCCCCCCCCCGCGGACGGTGAGGGGCACGTCGTGCTCGGCACACCATTGCAGCGTCTTGGCAATGTCGCCCCGGTCACGCGGGCGGACGATGGCGAGGGGGACGATCTCGTAGACCCCGGCAGCGGTGCTGTACATGGCACGCGCCAGCTCGTCGGTCAGCACCTCGCCGTCCAGCACGCCCGACAGATCGTCGGCGATCAGGGTCTCTACCGGCGTCATCGAGCTCGAAACGGTTCTGCCTCCTGAGGGCGGGGGTCGGTTTCTCGTGTGCAACGTCAACCATTTTAGACGAAAGAAAAAGGCAAGACAAACACAAGTTCACGGTTTCGGCTCGACCGGCACCCGAGCGGGTCGGGAAAGCTCGGCCCGATGCTTGACGACCCCGGCGGCATGGGCATATACTGGCACATCGACGACACCCGGACGCCCGAACGGATCGGGCCGGTATCCAGGGAGGAGGGCCGTACTCTGACAGAGCTTCGCAGCGCGCTGGCCGCCCGGCTGATCGCCGACGGGGCCATGGGCACACAGCTCCAGGCACTGGGCCAGACGGTCGCCTGCCCCGAAATCTGGAACGTCGAGCGGCCCGACGCGGTCCGAGACATCCATCGCCGCTACGTCGAGGCGGGCGCTCGGATCATCCTCACCAACACGTTCGGCGGCAGCGAATGGAAGCTGGCCCGGGCGGGGCACGCCGCCGACCAGGAGAGCTTGTGCCGGGCGGCGGCCAAGAACGCACTCGAAGCGGCGGGCGACCGAGCGTTCGTGCTGGGCGATGTCGGCCCGACCGGCGAACTCCCGCAGCCATACGGGGCACACGACCTCGACGAGTTCGAGTCGGTGTTCGCCCGCCAGGTCGAGCTGCTCGCATCGGCGGGCGTCCACGGGGTGCTGGTCGAGACCATGGCGAGCTCGGCCGAGGCGGCGGCGGCGGTCAGAGCGGCGAAGCGGACCTGCGACCTGCCGGTGTTCGCGTCGTTCACATACTCGCCGGGCAGGCAGGGGTATCGGACGATGATGGGCGAGACGGTGGGGCAGTGCATCGAGGCGGTCCTCGAGGCGGGCGCCGACGTCGTCGGGTCGAACTGCGGACTGGGGATCGAGGGGATGGCGGACGTCATCCGCGAGGTGCGGGCCGTCGCCCAGGGGCCCGTCCTCGCCAAGCCGAACGCAGGGCAGCCCAAACTGGTCGACGGCGAGACCGTGTTCGACGAGGACGCTGACACCTGGGCGAGCCGAACCCCGGACCTGGCGGAAGCGGGCGCAACGATCATCGGCGGATGCTGCGGGACAACCCCGGACCATATCGCCCGGGCTGCCCACATACTGGAGGAAATCGCCTGACGTAACCGGAATTCAATAACGAGCACTACGGAGAGGTGCGAACTTCTCTCCGGGGGGGGAGAGGGAGAGAAACCGAGGAGGACAAACGATGCCGGAGAAGATTCTGGTCTGTGACGACGAGCCGGACATTGTGGCCGGACTCGAACATGCGTTGGCCGAGAAGGGCTATCAGGTGCTGTCCGCACTCAACGGGAAGCAAGGGCTGGAGACGGTCCTCGAGGAGGCGCCCGACTTCATTGTGCTCGACGTGATGATGCCCGAGATGAACGGGTTCGAGGTGTGCCGGGAACTGCGGCGCCGGGGCGTCAAGACGCCGATCATCATGCTGACCGCGAAGGACACCGAGGAGGAGAAAGTGCGCGGGCTGGAAGCCGGGGCCGACGACTACGTGACCAAGCCGTTCGGCATCCGCGAACTGATGGCCCGGATCACCGCCGTGGGCCGCCGATACGAAGGCGGCGAGGAGCGAATCCGCCAGTACTCGTTCGACAACGTGACCGTCGATTTCGATCACCGGACGGTCACCCGGGACGCCGAGACCGCCCGGCTCTCCTCGTGCGAAGCGGAACTGCTCCGCCTGCTCGTCACCCGCCGCGGCGAGGCGGTCAGCCGCCAGGCGGTACTGACCGAGGTCTGGGGCTACGAATATCCGCCCGATACCCGGACCATCGACAATCACGTGGTCCGGATCCGGCAGAAGATCGAGGACGACCCGCGCCAGCCGGAGCACGTGCTGACCGTACATGGAGTGGGCTATAAATTCGTGGATTAAGCGCCCGGGGATGGGAACTGCCCCTGCCCCGGCCACCCCGGCGAGCAGCCGAGCCGGCGAGGAATCCCGGATTTTTCTTGATTGTCCACTGGCATGTGACCTCTTTTCGTTATAATATAGCGTTAGCGTGAGGTGCGGGGTGCGCCCGAATGAGATGGGCGATTTTGCGCCCGAAGGATCTGCCAGACTCAGTCCCGG
>PWKM01000039.1 GCA_003559755.1 Planctomycetota bacterium | reverse complement strand
CACGTGGTCGTCGAGAACCGGCACCAGCCAACCACCATCCACGCCAAGACCTACGTCGAAGACCGATACAAGCTTACCGTGTACTGCAACCGCGACTACGGGGAACTGTTCGACCTTCAGGTCGATCCCGGCGAGTATCGCAACCTGTGGGCCGACCCCGCACACCACGAACGCAAGGCGGAGCTCACACGGAAACTCCTGTTCGCCGAGATGGCCAAGGAATCGCTCTGGATGCCCCGCGTCTGGGGGGCATGAAACACCATAGCGGCACGGGGCCACACGGGCCGATGTGCGGCGGGAGCCCTTGACCATAAACACAAGGTATGTTATACGTGAGAACCTTCAATGGATGCGGAGAGAACATGTCCCTGCTTGTAGTTGGCTCAGTTGCGTTCGACACCGTCAAGACGGCCGACGGTTCGGCCGAAGAGGTGCTCGGCGGGTCGGCCACATACGCCGCATACGCCGCCAGCTTCTTCACCCCGACGCGCATCGTAAGCCCCGTGGGCGAAGACATGCCCGATTCATATCTCGAGGAGCTTCACGAGCACAACATCGACGTCACGGGCATCCGGGTGGTCCCCGGCGGCAAGACACTCAAGTGGACGGGCCGGTATAGCGACTCGTTTCTGGACCGGACCACCGAAGACATCCAACTGAACGTGTTCGCCGATTACGACACCACCCTGCCCGCGGAATACCTCGACTCGGACTACGTGTTCCTGGCCAACGGGGCACCGCCGGCCCAAAAGGCGGTGCTGGACCAATTGCCCGACCGGAAGGCGGCTCTCCTCGATACGATGAACCACTGGATCGAGGGCGACCGCGACGGGGTGATCGAGGTGCTGGACCGGGTGAAGGCGGTGGTGGTCAACGACGAGGAAGCCCGGCTGCTGACCGGCGAGGTCAACCTGCTCACCGCCGCCCGGCTCCTCGCCGAGATGGGGCCGGACATCGTGGTGATAAAGAAGGGCGAACACGGGGCCATCCTGTTCGCCGAGGGACGGCCCCGCGCCCTGCACGCCTGGATGACCGAGGACGTCAACGACCCGACCGGGGCCGGCGATTGCTTCGGCGGGGCGCTGATGGGATATATCGCAGGCAGGGGCGACTGGTCGCTGCCAACGATCAAGACGGGCCTGCTCTACGGCACGGTGATGGCTTCCTTCTGCATCGAGGAGTTCAGCATCGACGGGCTCCGGCGAGTGACGATGGACGATATCGAGCGGCGGCGCGAGGAACTGCTGGGCATGATCGGGTGGCACGAGTAAACCAGGGCCGCCCAATCCCGGACGGGCGGCCCGCAGACGAGGCGGTGTTGTGCGGGCATTCATCGGAATCGACGTGACCGAAGAGGTGCGTCTGCGGCTCGCCCGGGTCCAGAACGAGCTGGCGGATGCGCCGACGAAGGTGAAATGGGTCCCGGCGTCGAACCTCCACGTCACGATGAAATTCCTCGGCGATATCGAAGACGATACCGTTGAGAAGGTGCAAGCGGCGATGACCGAGGCCGCGGGGCAGGAGCCGTTCGAGTTCGACGTGCACGGTATCGGCACCTTCCCGCAGCACGGCCGGCCGCGGGTGATCTGGGCCGGTGTGTCCGCGGGCGGCGAGGATATCCGGAAGCTCCACGGACGCCTGGAGAAGGCCCTGCGGCCGCTGGGCTTCGATCCCGATAAGCGGTTCACCCCGCATGTCACCATCGGGCGGGTGAAAACGACGCGCGGCGCCCGCCAACTGTCGGAGATGATCGCGGGCCAGCCGGAGAAGACATACGGGACGTGCCCCGGGGCGGAGCTCGTGCTGTACAAGAGCACGCTGACCCCCGCGGGCGCCGAGTACGATCAGGTTGCGAGACAACCGCTGGGCGGATAATATCCCGTCCGGACGTGCGGGCGCAAAGGCACACCGGGCATCGCTCACGGCCGCCAGTCGCACGGCGGCCGAACCGGCGTCCTTGTTCCCGGCACTGCGGGCGGGACTCGCTCTGATAATTTATTGGCCCTCTGGGACCAGAAAGAAGAAGGGATAGCAATGGCAAAACAGACACAGTCGCCCGAGGCGCAGAAGGAAAAGGCGTTGGACCGGGCGGTGCAGGAAATCGAGAAGCAATACGGCAAGGGCGCGATCATGCGGCTGGGCGACGACGCGTTTCCCGAGGTGCCCAGCATCAGCACCGGCTCGCTGTCGCTCGACATCGCGATCGGGGTGGGCGGCATCCCCCGCGGCCGGATCACGGAGGTCTATGGCCCCGAGTCGTCGGGCAAGACCACCCTGTGCTACCACGTGATGGCCAACGCCCAGAGGATGGGCGGGTCGGCCGCGTTCATCGACACCGAACACGCCCTCGACCCCACCTACGCCCGGAACGTGGGCGTCGATACCGACTCGCTGCTCGTCTCCCAGCCGGACTCGGGCGAGCAGGCGCTGGACATGGCCGAGATGCTGATCCGGAGCAACGCGCTGGACGTGGTGGTGGTCGATTCGGTCGCCGCCCTGGTCCCCCGGGCCGAGATCGAGGGCGAGATGGGCGACACCCACGTCGGCCTCCAGGCCCGGCTGATGTCGCAGGCAATGCGGAAACTCTCCGGGGCCATCAAGAAGAGCCAGACCTCGATGATCTTCACCAACCAGATTCGGATGAAGATCGGGGTCATGTTCGGCAACCCCGAGACCACCCCCGGCGGCCGGGCGCTCAAGTTCTACGCCTCGCTCCGGCTCGACATGCGGCGGGTCGGCAGCATCAAGGACGGCGACCAGTTCGTGGGGAACCGCACCCGGGTCACCGTGGTCAAGAACAAGGTCGCCCCCCCGTTCCGGCGGGTCGAGTTCGACATCCTGTTCGGCGAGGGCATCTCCCGCGACGGCGACGTGCTCGACCTGGCCGAGGAGTGCGACCTGGTCAGCCGGTCCGGCTCCTGGTATTCATATGGCGACCTCCGGCTCGGCCAGGGCCGCGAGCGGGCACGCCAGTTCCTCAAGGACAACCCCGAGACCTGCGACGAGCTGGTCGGGAAAATACTGATCGAAAAGGGGCTGGCCGAACCGCCGACCGAGAACACCGAAGACGAGGAATAGACCGAGCCCGCACATCGAGCGAGCCGACCACCACACACGAACTATGAAAACATCAGACGTCCGTACCGCCTATCTCGAATTCTTTCAGGAGCGGGGACACAAGCTCGTCCCAAGCGATTCGCTCGTGCCCCAGGACGACCCCACCGTGCTGTTCACCCCGGCAGGGATGAACCAGTTCAAGGACCAGTTCCTGGGCAGGGGCGACCTGTCCGTCCGCCGTGCCGTCTCCTGTCAGAAGTGCTTCCGCGCCGATGACATCGACGAGGTCGGCCGAACGCCCTGCCACCACAGCTTCTTCGAGATGCTGGGCAACTTCTCGTTCGGCGATTACTTCAAGAAAGGGGCCATCGAACTGGCGTGGGAGTTCATCATCGATCGGCTCGAACTGGACCGGGACAAGCTCTACGTGTCGGTCTATGAGGACGACGACGAGTCCTACGACTGCTGGAAAAACGAGATCGGGATGCCGGCCGACCGCATCTACCGGCTGGACGAGCACGAGAACTTCTGGCCGGCCGACGCCCCGACAAAATCGCCGCCCGGAATGCTGTGCGGCCCCTGCACCGAGATATTCTACGACATGGGGCCCCAGCCGCACTGCCCGGACCCCGCCCACTGTGACATCACCTGCGAGTGCAAACGCTACGTCGAAATCTGGAACCTCGTCCTCCAGCAGTACCAGAAGGGCGAGCAGCCCGGCGAACTGCACCCGCTCGATATGCAGAACATCGACACCGGGATGGGCCTCGAACGGACCGCCGCCGTGATGCAGGGGGTGTTCTCGAACTACCAGACCGACGTGTTCGCCCCCATCGTCAACGAGGTCGTCCGGCTGCTCGCGGTGGACTACGACCCGGACAAGCTCGATAAGCACCAGGGCGTGCGGCGCATTGCCGATCACGTGCGGGCCGTCGCCTTCCTCATCGGGGACGGCGTGTTGCCCGCCAACGACGGCCGGGGCTACGTCGAGCGGCGGCTCATCCGCCGGGCGATGCTCGACGGGCTCGACCTCGGCGCCCGCGAGCCGTTCCTCTACGCCGTCGTGCCCGTCGTCGGGCGGGTGATGAACGACGTGTACCCCGAGATCGAGCAGCGCCGCGAGAATATCGCCCGCATCATCCGGGCAGAAGAAGAGCGGTTCCAGAGCACCCTGGCCAACGGGTCGCGCCTGCTCGACGAGCTTGTCGCCGACCTGCAATCGAAGGGGCTGAGCACGCTGCCCGGCGTCGAGGCCTTCCGCCTGTACGACACCTACGGACTCCCGTTCGAGGTCACCGAACAGATTCTCGACGACCGGGGGATGTCCACAGACCGCGACGGTTTCGATCGCGAGATGGACCGGCAGCGGGCACAGGCCCGGAGCGCCTCGGGCATCGAGAGCGAGGTGTTCGACAGCGGCCCGGTGAGCAAGGTCAAGGAACAGGCCGAACCGACCGAATTCCTCGGCTACGAGACACACACCGCCGAGGCCGTGGTCCTGGCGCTCATCGTCGGGAACGAGCTGGTCGATACCGCCGAAGCGGGCGACGAGGTGACCGCGGTCCTCGACCGGACCCCGTTCTACGGCGAGGCGGGCGGTCAGATCGGCGACACCGGCTCGATTCAGACCGAATCGGGGTCCGTGGACGTGCTCGATACACAGCGGGCCAGTGGCGGCTATTTTCTCCACGTCGGGAAGGTGACAGACGGTCGGATCGTGGCCGGCGACCGGGCGACCTGCACCGTGGACATCGCCCGCCGCCGAGCGATCGCACGGGCGCACACGGGCACCCACCTGCTCCAGCACGCCCTGCGCAAGGTGCTCGGGGCGCACGTCGAGCAGGCCGGCTCCCACGTTGCGCCCGACCGGCTTCGCTTCGATTTCTCCCACTTCGAGGCCGCGAAACCGGACGAACTCGAACGGATCGAGGAGATCGTGAACGACTGTATCCTCGAGGGCGCGGACGTGGCCGTCGAGGAGATGCCGCTCGAGGCGGCGAAGTCAGCCGGCGCCCTCGCGTTCTTCGGCGAGAAATACGGCGAGACCGTCCGCGTCGTCCGCATCGGCGAATACAGCATCGAGCTGTGCGGCGGCACCCACCTGGAGAGCGTCGCCCAGGTCGGCCTGCTGCGGATCACAAGCGAGTCGTCCATCGCGTCGGGGACGCGCCGCATCGAGGCGGTCACCGGCCGCGAAGCTCTCGCCCTGGGCAGGCGGCGCGAGGCGATGCTGAGCCGGGCCGCCGAGAAGCTGGGTACCGACGAGGGCCGGGTCCTCGACCGCATTCAGAACCTGTTCGAGGAGAACCGGGCACTGCGGGACGACATCAAGAAGCTCAAGCAGCGCGGCGCGGGCGAGTCGGCCGACGACATCATCGCGGACGCGGCCGAGGTGTGCGGCGTGAAGCTCATCATCCACGAGAGCGAGCTGCGCCCGGACGAACTCCGCGAGCTCTGCGATGTGCTCAAGCGGAAGCTCAAGAGCGGCGTAGTCGTGCTCGGCTCGGGCGAGGGCGGCAAGCTGTCGCTGGTCTGCGGTGTGACCGACGACCTGACCGACCGGCTGAACGCCGGGAAACTGGTCAAAGACATCGCGGCGGCGGCCGGCGGCGGGGGCGGCGGGCGGCCCGACATGGCCCAGGCCGGCGGGAAGGACCCGTCGAAGCTCGGCGACGCACTGGGCACCGCCCCGGACGTGATCGCCGCCTATCTGGAGAAGACAAACTGATCGAACCGGGTGTGGCCTGCCATGCCCGCATCAACACGAGCACGGATGGAAGCAGCAATTCTGTTCATCCGGATACGTTGTCCGGATGCGTTCTGATTCTAACACAGGAGGTGGGTTATGTCGGAAATGAAGGTCGGCCTGCAGTTATATACGATCCGCGATCACCTGAAAACGCTCGAGGGGTTCGCCGAGGCGATGAAGAAGGTCGCCGACATCGGCTACCGGTATGTCGAGCTGGCCGGCGTCGGCCCGATCGACCTCGAGGACCAGAAGCAGGTGTGCGACGACAACGGGCTGTCTATCGTTGCCACGCACACCCGGTACACCGAATTCCGCGACGCGATGGAAGCGGTCATCGACAAGCACAAGCTGCTCGGCGCTGAATACGCTGCCATTCCCGCATTGCCATCCGACTTCCGCAATGCCGACGGCTATGAGCGATTCGGCCGGGAAGCGACCGATTTCGCCCAACAGCTCGACGAGGCCGGGCTGGGGTTCGCCTACCACAACCACAACTTCGAATTCGAGAAATACGGTGACCGGCTCGGGCTGGAGATTCTGGCCGAGGAGAGCGACCCCGACCTCGTCGGGATCGAACTCGATCTGTTCTGGGTCCAGCACGGCGGCGCCAGCCCCGCGGCCTGGATGCGGCGCCTCAGCGGCCGTATCCAGATGGTCCACCTCAAGGACTTCGAGATATACGACGGCGAACAGCTCGACGCCGAGGTCGGCGAGGGGAATTTCGAGTGGGACGACATCTTCGACGCCGCACGAGAGGCGGGCACCCGCTACCTGATCGTCGAGCAGGACTTCTGCCGCCGCCCGTCGCTGGAAAGCGTCGAGATCAGCTTCAAGAACCTGCAGGCGATGGGCATGTGCTGATCGCCCGGCGGGTCGTCCGTCGCCGGACCGGCTCGAAGTTCGTGTCCGGTCCGCTGAGCGCGCGCTGCGCGTGTCCGGTTCGCGGAGCGAGGGCGCTGGGCGGGCGCGTTCCTGTCTGGTGGTGGAACGGACGGTATGCCGTTTGGGTGTCGGGCGAAGGGCCGGCTCAGCTTCCGGCGATCTTCTCGCGCATGTTGTGGAGCGTCTTCATCCCGGGGCAGAGTTCCTGGGCCTTGTCGAGCGCCTCGACGGCCTCGTTGTGTCGGCCCTGTTCCTCGTGGAGAGCGGCGATCTTCTTGTAGATGAGCGCGGCGTCCCGTTTCGGGATGCCCAAGCTGAGAGCTCGCCTGTAGTTGTCGAGCATCTCTTCCGGTTCGAGGCCTCGGACCAGCCGCTGGGAGAACAGGACTCGGAGCCGGTCCTTCAGTTCGTCGAAGTAATACCGTTTCCGGTTCTTTTTCTCTCGCTCGTATGCCTCCCAGTAAAAGCGCAGCGAGGTCCGCCACTGTTTCCGTTCTTCGTACGCTTCTCCGAGCAGGAACAGGGCGTCTCGGTAGTCGCGCTCGTCGAGGTAATGCCCCAAGCTGAAGGTAATGCGCTGGCAGGTCAGTTGCTCGTAGAGAGCGAGTGCCTTGTCGGCGTTGCCCTCGAGGAGGTGATGTAGGACCAACCTTGCCTGTGAGGCAAGATCGTTCTTCTTTTCACGCATTCGTTCGATCACTGTTTGGCCTGATTCATTCACTTTCAGTTTCCGATCGTAGATATTTCGCCGGGAATCGTCCGAGAGGACCTGGTATGCTTCAAGAATCTCGTGCATCTTGCCCTGGGCCCAGGTTTTCCGCCGCGGGTTCTTGTCGGGGTGGTAGCGTTTGGCAAGCTCCCTGAATGCGGCCTGGATCTGGTTGTTTGATGCGTCGCGATCGACCTGTAATGTCAGGTAATGGTTACGATATGTCTGCTCACTCACACGCATAATCCTATGCATTAGAACAACGGCTTCGGCTATTGAGCCGGGCAGGGCTCCGACCCACATCAGTATTTTAATCGCTGGCGGGATCAGAATCAAGAAAAATCGCCGAAATTGTCGAGTTGACACGCGAGATGGGGGGTGCTATAATTTCGCGTTCGACAGGCGGGCGTAGCTCAGTGGTAGAGCACCACGTTGCCAACGTGGTTGTCGACGGTTCGAATCCGTTCGCCCGCTCCATTTTTTTATCATGCCCGTTGCCTCCCGGAACAAACGGGCCGTCGCAGAAAACGATCGAAGAGGGCCGTATCTCATGAAAACCCGTGTTGAAGAAGTGGGGCCGTGCAAAAAGAACCTGCACATCGAACTGCCCGCCGAACGAGTTGCTGAAGAACTTGACAAGAGTTACACGCAATTAAACGAGACGGTCACCGTCCCCGGGTTTCGACCGGGACATGCTCCCCGCTGGCTGATGGAAGGCCGGTTCGGCGACGAGGTCGGCGATGAAACTCGCGATACCCTGATGAACGAGGCCCTCCAGGAAGCGATCAAGGAACACGAGCTCAACCCGGTCGGAGAACCGGTATTCGAAGAGGATGTCGAACTGGTGCCCGGCGAACCGCTGGCCTTCTCGGTCACACTCGAGGTCTATCCCGACTTCGAGATCGACGGCTACAAGGGTATCGAGCTGGAGAAGCCCCCCGCTGTGGCCTCCGAAGAGGAGATCGACCAGGAGATCGAGGCGGTCCGACGCCGGTTTGCAGAGATGAAAGAAGTTGCCGAGGGGACTCCGCAGGAGGACGACCTCGTGAACTGCGACGTCCGCCTGACGGAGGGCGACGAGGTCTATCGCGACATCACCGACCACGACATCGTCGTCGGACGACACGTCCTGATCGGACTCAACCCCGAAGAGACCATCGAGCTGCTGACCGGGCTGACCGTCGGCGAGTCGGCCGAGCGGACGATCACCCTGCCCGAGAACATGCCCGACGAGGAGAAGCGCGGGTCGGAGATGACCCTCGAGCTGAAGCTGAAGGGCATCCGGCGCCCTGAACTGCCCGAGTTGACCGATGAATGGGCCGAGGAGATCGGTCTGGACAGCGTCGAAGAGCTCCGCGATGAGGTCAGGGAAGGCATTGAGAGAAGGAAGGAGCAGCAGGCAAGCTCGCAGCTCGAAGATCAGCTTATGGACAAGCTGGCCGAAGCCGTCGATTTCGAGTTGCCCGAGGACGTGGTGAAAAATATGGCCAAGCGGCAGTTGGCCCGACAGCGCCTCCAGTTGTTATATCGGGGCGTGTCCAACGAAGAGATCGAGGGCCAGACGGAGACCATGCAGAAGAAGTCGCACGAGGATGCGGAGCGGGCGGCAAAACTGTTCTTCATCCTGGAGAAGGTCGCCGAGGAGGAGCGGGTCTTTGTCACCGAGGACGAAGTCAACGCCCGAATCGAGGCCATGGCCGCCCGCGAGAACCGTTCGGCGGCGCAGGTCCGGCGCGACCTCGAGCGCGAGGGCGAACTCTCCGACCTCCGGGCGTCGATGCGCGACGAAAAACTGCGCTCGTTCCTCCTTGAACACGCCGTGATAACAGAAACAGAAGCCGACCAAGAGGCGCCGACTGCCGAGTCAGATGAAGCCGAGCCGGGCGAGTAACAGACCGGAAGTGCGGGCGTTTTGCCGGGGGCCGGACATCGCTCCCCGTGCGGTGAACAGCCCGGATCGCTCCACCAATCGAACGGGACGCGGCTCCATCAGCATTCAGTTGGCGGGCCGTCGGCCCCGAAACCAACCCGAGCACACCGGATTATCAGGAGTATGACACAATGGACCGCATGAAAGACCGTGAACAGATGATGGCCCAGGAGCCGTTGATCAGCCCGAGCGTCGTCGAGAAGTCGACCGAGCACCTCACCCAGTGGGACGTGTTCTCCCGGCTTCTGAAAGACCGGATCGTGTTCCTCGGCAACAGCATCGACCGGATCGTCGCCAACGTGGTCATCGGCCAGCTCCTGTTCCTCGAGACCGACAAGTCGCGGACGCCGATCAACGTGTACGTGAACACCCCCGGCGGCGCGGTCGATGCCGGGCTCGCCATCTACGACACCATGCGCTACGTAAAATGTGAGGTGTCGACCATCTGTGTGGGGATGGCCGCCAGCATGGGGGCCGTCCTGCTCGCCGCCGGCGAGAAGGGCAAGCGGTTCGCCCTGCCCAACGCGAAAATCCTGCTCCATCAGCCGTGGACCTCGGGCCTGGGCGGAGCCGCGTCGGATATCCAGATTCACGCCGAGGACCTGCTCAAAACCAAGAAGCGAATCAACGAAATTCTTGCCTTTCATACTGGACAGCCGTTCGAAAAGATCGAAAAGGATACTGATAGAGACTTTATCATGACCGCGGAGGAAGCCCGCGAGTACGGTGTGATCGACAAGGTGCTCGAGTACGGACCCACGAAGGAAAAGAAATGAGCAAATCCAGACGCGGAGGCGACTCTCCGGAAACACAGACCTGCTCGTTCTGCGGAAAGCACGCAGACGACGTCGACATGCTGATCCCCTCGCCCAAGGGGGCCTGCATCTGTAACGAATGTGTGGAAGTCTGCGGCACCATCCTGGGCTTCGACTCCGACGGCCGGGCTCAGCCCGAGGCCCAGCGGCTCACCCTCCGCCGCCTCCCTCCGCCCGTGGAAATACACCGCGAGCTCGACAAGTATGTCATCGGACAGAACCGGGCGAAGAAAGTCCTGTCCGTGGCGGTCTACAACCACTACAAACGGCTGCTCGCCGACATCGACAAGGGCGACGTCGAGCTGGAGAAGAGCAACATCCTCCTGCTCGGACCGACCGGATGCGGCAAGACCCTGCTCGCCCGGACCCTCGCCAAAGTCCTCGACGTGCCGTTCGCCATCGGCGATGCGACCACCCTCACCGAGGCCGGCTACGTCGGCGAGGACGTCGAGAACCTGCTCCTGCGCCTGCTCCAGACCTGCGATTACGTCCCGGCACGAGCCCAGCAGGGGATCGTTTTCATCGACGAGATCGACAAGATCGGCAAGACCACGCAGAACGTGTCGATCACACGCGACGTATCGGGCGAAGGCGTCCAGCAGGCACTCCTCAAAATGCTCGAGGGCACCATCGCAAACGTCCCCCCACAGGGCGGCCGCAAGCACCCCGAACAGCAATACATCCAGATCGACACCTCGCAGATACTGTTCATCTGCAGCGGCACGTTCAGCGGGATCGAGAACATCATCAGCCGGCGCATCGGCCACAAGGTCATCGGGTTCAGCTCGGAGGCGACCGACGCCAGCGACGAAGAGCGCGGCGAACTGCTGGGCCAGGTGCGCCCCGAAGACCTCCTGCAATACGGCCTGATCCCCGAATTCATCGGCCGGCTGCCCGTGGTCAGCGCCCTCAGCCCGCTGACCGAGGACCAGATGGTCCGCATCCTGCTCGAGCCGCGGAACGCGCTGGTCCGGCAGTACGAGAAGTTCTTCGAGATGGAGAACCGGACGCTCAACATCGAGGAAGACGCCCTCCGCGAGATCGTCCGCCTGGCACGCGAGCGGGAGACCGGGGCGCGGGCCCTGCGAGGCATCATGGAAGAAGTGATGCTCGACATTATGTACGAACTCCCCACGCACAAGGAGATCACCGACTACGTGATCAACGGGGCGGTCGTGCGGGGCGAGCGCAGTGTCTACGAGGTCTCTGCCAAGAGCAAAGCCGAGCACGAGTCGGCCTGACCCTCGAGGCCCCAGGTTCGAGCGCGTATCTCCGCCAGCCGGTCCATTGTGCTTCAGATACGCCCACTCGCCGGCCAGGATTCCCACCGATGACAGGTGCCGACCCGTTCGGTTCCCGGCCACGCCCGACGCTTTCTCCGGGAACTTCTTTCGCTTCCTGTTGCAATCCGGGGCCGAAACTGGTTAACTGGGGAGCGTTTTCGCCGGATATCTGAAAAGGAGAGCGTATGCCCCGCAAGGCACGGGTGGCGACAACCTGCCTGGGCACTCGACGGCCCCGCTCTGTCGAGCACGCCCGTGAATACGGACTGGAACTCCTCGACCTGGCATGCACGACCGACCCCGACATCGTGTGCCTGCCCGAGAACTTCTCCACATTCAGCGTCGTCGCACCCCTGTCCGAGAAGGCCGAGCCCGTCCCCGGGCCGACCATCGACGCCTGCGCCCGGCGGGCGAGGGAGCACCGCACCTACGTGGTCTGTCCGCTGACCAATCGGCGCGGTGGGTGTTATTATAATTCGGCGGTCATCATCGACCGAGAAGGGGATATCGTCGGCATCTACGACAAGGTCCAGCCGGTGACCAGCTCCGCCGATTTTACCGAGATCGAGCACGGGATGACCCCCGGCCGGGAGTCGCCCGTGTTCCAGCTCGACTTCGGGGCGGTCGGCGTCCAGATCTGTTTCGACCTGGGTTACCCGCGCACCTGGGCCGAACTGGCCGAGCGCGGGGCAGAGCTTGTCTTCTGGCCGTCGGCCTATAACGGGGGATTCCCCCTGCGGATGTTCGCGTACCTGCACAAGTACTACGTGGTGTCGTCGGTCCGCCAGCAGCACTCCCGGATCATTAACCCTCTGGGCGAGGTGCTCGAGTGTACCGACCGCAGGGCACAGGTCGTCTCCCGACGGATTGATTTGGACTATATCGTCTGCCACTACGATTTCCACGGGACGATCCCGCGCGACCTGGTCGACGAGTACGGGGCCGGCGTCGGCATCCGCACGTCCGACGAGGAATCGCACTTTCTCGTGCAGTCCGACTCGGACGAGGTGGCTCTGGCCGAGATGATCGACCGGTTCGGCCTGGAATCGGCGGACGACTATCACGCTCGCCACCTGGCGGCATACGAGGCGATTCTCGAGGGCCGCCGCCCCGAACCGCAGCAGTCGCCATACGAACACAGGGTACAATACGGATGTACCTGGGACCACGGGCGGCGGCCGCAGGCGAACCCGTCCCAGGACCGATCATAACAGGGACCGGGCACGCGGACTTCTGCCCGACAGTGAACGAGGATGAGGATGAGAAGAGATGCCTGAAACAGCCGACCTGATACTCGATGCACGGGCCGGACTGGGCGAGGGGGCCGTCTGGGACAGCGAACGGGAAACGCTCTACTGGGTGGATATCAACGCGGGCGTGGTCCACACATTCGATCCGGCGACCGGAGAGGACCGTGCAATCAGCGTTGGCGAGCCGGTGGGGGCCGTCGTCCCCAGGCGGTCCGGCGGGCTGATGCTCGCCGTCCGTCGCGGATTCGCCTCGCTCAGCCCCGAGTCGGGCGGGCTTCGTCTCGTCTGTGATCCGGACGGGCACAACCCCGAACTGCGGTTCAACGACGGCAAGTGCGATCCGGCCGGCCGGTTCTGGGCGGGCACCATCACCGGTCGGGACAAGCCGGGCCGGGCCGGACTGTTCTGCCTGTTCCCCGACCTGCACGCCGAGCAGAAGCTGGCCGACGTCACCAACTCGAACGGCATCTGCTGGCGGTCGGACGGCCGGATGATGTACTACATCGACACGCCGCTCCAGCGGGTCGACGCCTTCGATTTCGATCCGGAGACCGGCTCGATCAGCAACCGCCGACCGGTGGTCACGGTCCCCGACGATATGGGCCATCCCGACGGGATGACGATCGACGCCGAGGAGAAGCTGTGGGTCGCCATGTGGGGCGGCGGGGCGGTGCATCGATGGGACCCCGATACGGGCGAACACCTCGGCTCGGTCGACGTCCCCGCCTCCCAGGTCACCTCTTGCGCGTTCGGCGGGCGGAACCTCGACGAGCTCTATATCACCACCGCCCGAGCCGGGCTCGCCAGGAAAGAACTCCGTACGCAACCCCGCGCCGGGGGACTGTTCAAGGCGGAGCCGGGGGTTCAGGGGGCAAAAGCGTTCGCGTTCGCGGGATAAGCGCGGCCGTCTCCGCCGTTATCCGGCCGTCTCGGCGGCCATCCGGCGGATGCGCTTCAGGTCCAGTTTCCCGCTGCCGAGGACCGGAATCTCGCTGATGGGATGAAACTGGTCCCGGCGCGGCACCCACAGGTTCGGGAGCCCGCTGCGGCTGAGACGTCGGACCAGCTCGCCGATGTCCATCCCCAGGTCGGTATACAGGACGAGGATGCGTTCGCCCTTCCGCTCGTCGGGGACGGAGGTGACCACGCAGCGCAGCTCGGCCGGGTCGAGCCCGGCCGCCTCGTGGATCGCGTCTTCGAGCGCCATGTGGGGGATCGTTTCCCCGGCGATCTTCGTGAACCGGGACACGCGGTCGGTCACCGTGATGAAGCCGTCCTCGTCGATCCGAGCGATGTCGCCGGTCCGATACCACCCGTTGTCCATCACCGCATCGGTCGCCTCCGGATCGTCGAGATAGCCGAGCATCACGTTCGGTCCCTTGAACAGGAGCAGCCCCTCCTCGTTCGGGGGGAGCGGTTCGCCGGTCTCGGCGTCCACGATCCGGGCGGCGACGTTGGGGAGGGCCGGGCCGATCGTCCCCTCCCGGGTGGTCGGCTGTCGGGGATCGTCCACGCGGTCGCCGGGGATGTTGACGGCGGCGACCGGCGCCAGTTCGGTGCAGCCGTACCCCTCGATGGGGCGAATTCCGAACGCCTCCTCGAATCGGTCGGCGACCTGTGACCGCATCTTCTCGGCGCCGCAGATCACCACCCGCAAGCCGGCGAGGTCCTCCCGCTCGCACTTGCGGGCATAAAGCTGCAGGAAGGTGGGCGTCCCGATCAGCAGGGTGGCCCGGTGCTCGCGGACGAGCCGCCCGATGGTCTCGGCGTCCAGCGGGTTCGCGTGATAGACCGTCCGCAGGCCCAACAGCACCGGCGCCCACAAGCCCGCGGTGAACCCGAACGAGTGGAAGAACGGCAGGACACCGCACAGGCAGTCGTCCGGCTCGAACGACAGGACCTGGCTGAACCCGACGATGTTGGCGGCGATGTTCCGGTGGGTCAGAACCACGCCCTTGGGGAGCCCGGTGCTGCCGCTGGTGAAGACGACGGTGGCGGGATCGTCCGGGCGGACCCGACGCGGCTCGTGAAGCCGGCAGAGCACGCCCGCCGGGAACAGCATGCACTTCAGGCCGGCCAGCACCTTCTGCAGCGGGGTAATCGTCCCCGCCACGTCCTCGAGCATCACCATCTCCGGGCGCTCCCGAAGGCCCGCCTTCTCGACGAACTTGCTGGCAGTGAGGATCGTCTTGATGTCGCACCGCTCGATCGCCGCATCCAGCGACTTCGCCGAGCTGGCATAATTCAGGTTGACCGGTATCTTGCCCGCGAACAGCGTTGCGATGTTGGCGGCCGCTCCCGCCACCGTCGGCGGCAGCATCAGGCCGACGTACTTCTGGCCCGCGGCCATACGCCGGATTGACCGCGACAGAAGCGAGGCCATCGTGAGAAGCCGGCCGTACCGGACGTCCGGGTTGTTCGGATCGGCCAGACAGGTCCGCCGCCAGTTCAGTTTCGCCGCCCGGATGAACGCCCGGTGGAGCGGGATGTGGACGCCCCGGCGGTGGTCGAATGCGTCGCCCGCCAGCTCGGCGACCGCGGTCCGAACCTCGTGGGCTTTCGACCGGCTCGACATCGGCTGTCCGAACGAGGCCGTGGCCGGGAACCGGCGGACCTGTGACCGCCCGCACGAACGGCGGCGGACCAGCCCGCCCCACACCCGGTCGAGATGCACGGGGATGACCGGGGCGTCCGTTCCCTCGACGATCCGCTCGAACGAGGGCCGGAACCGCAGCAGGTTCCGCGTCCGGCTGATCTCGCCCTCGGCGAAGATGCAGACGAGACCGCCCCCGTCCACCAGCTCCTCGCGGGCCTTCCCCAGAGCTTCGGACTGTTCCTCCGGCGAGTCGTCGGGCGACCAGGGGATCGCCCCAATTCGTCTCGCCGCCCAGTGGAGCAGGGGATGCTCGTAACAGGAGCGGTCCATCACGAACCGGACCGGCCGCTGGAAGCAGGCGGCGATCACGGAGGCGTCGGCCAGTGAAACGTGGTTGCTGACGAGCAGGGCCGGCCCGCCCCTCGGCACGTTCTCCAGCCCCACCCGCCGGAACCTGCACACAGTGTGCGTGGTCAGCCACACGACGAGGCGGACGACAAACGTGGGGAGCGCGACGCAGAGGGCGACGGTGGCCGCCGCTGCGGTCAGCCCGATGACGGCGAACGTCAACGCGGGGTTCAGCCGGAGATGGACCGCGAGGAAATAGACCGCGAAGGCGGCGACCATCATCCCGGCGAAGGTGACGAAGTTGAGCGCGGCGATGGTCTTGCCGCGTCGGTCAGACGGACTCCGCTGCTGCACGAAGGCGTTGATCGGCACGAAGTAGAACCCGGCGAACAGGCCCAGGACCGCCAGGTTCCCGGCCGTGAGGAACAACCGGGTCCGATATGCCCCGGCCAGCGGGATGAACGCCAGGAGGATGCTGCACGCGGCCATTCCCGCGCCGCCGAACGGGACCATCCCGAACTCGACCTTCCGGTCCGACAGCTTGCCGGCGAGCAAGCTGCCCAGCCCCACGCCGATGGACCAGACCCCGAGCAGCGTGCTGATCGTCTGGTCCGCCGTGATGCCCAGCGATTCGCGTGCATAAGGCACGAAGTTCTGCAGATACATCGCCCCGAACGCCCACAGATAAGTGTTCGCGAGCACACACACGAAAAGCGGCCGGTCCGCACGCACCACGCGGAGATTGGCCCACATCTCCGTGAACGGATTGCGCCGCATCCGGCGGCGTTCGCCCGCCGGAGGCCGTCGCCGGATGAACAAGCTCGACACGCCCGACACCCCGGCGATGCCCGCCAGCACGAGTGCCGAGTAATGGGACGCCCCCGCATCCGACCCGCCGCGCCCGATCACCATCAGCCAGCCCGAGGCGGCCGTCCCAAGGATGATGCCGGCGTAGGTCATCATGTTCATGATCCCATTGCCCTGGGACAGCTCCTCGTCGTCGAGAATCTCGGGCAGGATGCCATACTTGGCCGGGCTGAAGAACGTGCTTTGCACCGCCATCAGGAACAGGACGATGATCGGCGCGACTCGCCAGTCGAACCGGCCCGTGGTCCACAACGCAGCGAAGGCGAGCAGCATGATGAGCACCTCGGCCACCCGCGTGGCGGTGATGACCCCGCTCTTGCTGAACCGGTCCGAGAGGTGCCCAGCCCAGCTCGAGAACAGGATGTAGGCGAGCGAGAACACGGCCGTCGAGCCGGCGAGGTAGGCGGCACCGCCCTCCGTCGCCGCCAGACCGGCCGACACCACCAGCATCACGATCATCTTGAAGGCGTTGTCGTTGAACGCACCGAGGAACTGGGTGACGATGAGCGCCCAGAACGAACGCCCGCGCAGCCCCCGTTTCTGGCTCTCGATGCCCATGATGATCCTGCTCGATACCTATATTGCCTGGCGGAACCGCGGGGCAGAAAGGTGCCCGCCCAACCGGTGCCCCGGCTACCATACCCAGACAAGAAAAACGATTCAAGTGGGCAGGATGCCCGGTAATGCGATGGAAGGAGGACTGACGACCGATGGGGGCTTGGGGATGGTGCGGTGGCTCGTCCAGGCGGCGAACGGTCGAGTGCAGAGCCGCCGGTTCAGCCGGTTTTGATCCGCTCGACGTCGATATCGAGTTTCTTCACCCGGTGCCACAAGCTGCGCTCGCTGACGCCGAGCAGCGGGGCGGCCTTGCTCTGGACGCCGCCGGTCCGGTGCAGGGTGTCCACGATAATCTGTTTCTCGACGTCGGCAAGCGTGTCGTCCAGGGACTCCACCTCGTCGGGGAGGGTGTACTTCGGGCTCTCGGCGATGGACTGCAGGTAAAGCGGCAGGCAGGACGGCGTGACGATATCCGAGTCGGCCATCACCACCGCCCGATAGATACAGTTTTCCAACTCGCGCACGTTGCCCGGCCAGTGGTACATCTGCAGCAGGTCCATCACCTCGCCGGAGACGCCGTCCACCGTCCGCCCCATCTCGTCGTTCGCGTGATCGAGGAAGGCATCGACGAGCAGGGGGATGTCTTCCTTTCGCTCGCGCAGGGGGGGGACCACGATGCTGAACACGTTGAGCCGGAAATAGAGGTCTTCCCGGAACTCGCCCTGTTCGACCGCCTGGGCCAGGTCCTTGTTGGTGGCAGCGATGACCCGCACGTCGATGCCGATGGTCTCGGTCCCGCCCACCCGCTCGAACTCCTTCTCCTGGAGCACACGAAGAATCTTCGCCTGGGTGGCGAGCGACATGTCGCCGATCTCGTCGAGGAAGATGGTCCCGTCGTTGGCCAGCTCGAACTTGCCGCTCTTCCTCTGGACCGCCCCGGTGAACGAGCCCTTCTCATGGCCGAAGAGTTCGCTTTCGAGGAGCCCCTCGGGGATGGCCACGCAGTTGAGCTTGACGAACGGGTTGTCCCGGCGAGCGGAATGGCTGTGGATGGCCTGGGCGATCAGCTCCTTGCCCGTGCCGCTCTCGCCGCAGACGAGCACCGTCACGTCGGTCTCGACCACCTTCTGGATGAGTTCGAAGACCTGCTGCATGGCGCTGCTGGTGCCGACAATGTCGTCGAACGAGCATTGGCGGCGCAGCTTGGTCTCGAGCTTGCGAACATCCTGTTGCAGCTTTCGCTTCTCGAGTGCCCGGGCGACCACCACGCTCATCTCGTCCATCTTGAACGGCTTGGTGAAGTAGTCGTAGGCCCCGGCTCGCACCGCGTCGATGGCGAGTGCCTTCGTGCCGTGCGCGGTGATGACGATAATCATCGCGTCGGGGTCCTCCTCGCGAATGAGCGGGATGGCATCCAGTCCGCTCATCCCCGGGAGCCGAACGTCGAGCAGCACCAAGCTGTACCGCTTCTTACCCACCTCTTCGATGGCCGACTCGGCATCGGTCACCGCGTGCGGCTCATAACCGAGCTTCCGGGTCGCCTCCTCGAGGAAGAAGCGCATGTTCGCGTCGTCGTCGACAATCAGAATCTTTTCGCTCATGCGATCGTGCCCTGTTCTCTATCGGAGGTTGCATTCCCCGTGCCGACAAACGCCACCGGCAGGAAGACGTGGAAGGTTGTCCCCCGGTCCGGATCGCTGTCCAGCTCGACCACACCGTCGTGTGCGGAGATGATCTGCTGGGCGATGGGGAGGCCGAGCCCGGTCCCGCCCTGTCGCGTGGTAAAGAACGGGGTGAACAGCTTCTCCCGGTCCACGGGCGAGACGTACGAGCCGGTGTTCCGGACCTCGATCACCACGTGTTCGCTGCTGTCGGCTCGGGCGCTGGGCGCCCTGCGGACGACGGTGCGGACCGTACCGCCCTCCGGCGTCGCCTGGAATGCGTTGCGAACGATGTTGATCATCGCCCGGCCCAGCCGTTCCCGGTCTGCGGTCACATAGATGGGCTGTTCCGGCTGGTCGTACTCGACCTCGACCTGCTTGTTATCGGTATCCAGCCGGCACATTTCGACGCAGTGGTGGACGATGGTCCGGACATCGTGCGGTTCGCGGTCCCCGATCGGCGGCTGTGCGAACTCGAGCAGGTTCTCGACCAGCTCGTTCAACTGGTCGATCGTGTTGAGGATCGTATGGATGTAACGCCACCGGGGGTCGTCCGGCTCCAGGTCCTCGCCGATCAGCTCGACCAGGCCGTGCAGGGAGCCGAGCGGATTCCGAATCTCGTGCGCCATCCCCGCAGACAGCCGCCCCAGCGATGCCAACTGATCGGTCTGTTCCACCCGTTCGCGCAATCGCTTCAGCTCGGCCAGGTTCTTGAACAGGATGACCAGACCCTGGTGCGGGCCGTCCCCGCCCCGGAGCGGGGAAATGGTCACGCCGAGCGAGACCTGTCCGCCGCTCGGGAGGGCCGCCGACACCTCGACTGAAGAAAACGTCCGGTGGTCACAAAGAGCTGAATGGATCATTCGTCTGATCTGGGCGTTCTCCGGGGCGTCGGGGAACACCGCTCCGAAGTGCCGCCCCACAACGGACTTCGATTGTCGGCCCAGCGTCTTCTCCGCCACCCCGTT
>PWKM01000035.1 GCA_003559755.1 Planctomycetota bacterium | reverse complement strand
CGATCGGCGGCGAGCTGGCACTCGGGCAGGAGCTCACCCGCCAGGGGGTATGGGCGGTCATCAACGGGATTATCACCGGCGCACTCCTCACCGCCGTGCTCCCCATCATCGAGTACCTGTTCAACGTCAATACCGAGATCAGCTTGCTCGAGCTGTCGGACCTGAACCAGCCGCTGATGCGGCAGCTCGGGCTCCATGCGCCCGGCACATACCACCACAGTCTCGTCGTGGGCAGTCTGGCCGAGACGGCCGCCGAGGCCGTGGGGGCCGATCCGCTCATCGCTCGTGTCGGCTCTTACTTCCACGACATCGGCAAGCTCCAGAAACCGGATTACTTCTCGGAGAACGAGGGCACCCAGGCCAGTCGGCACGACGCCCTGTCGCCGAGCATGAGCGCCCTCATCATCGGGGCCCACGTCAAGGACGGGGCCGAGATGGCCGAGGAGCGGAACCTGCCGCCCGCCATCGTCGATATCATCGAGCAGCACCACGGCACCTCGCTGATGGAGTTCTTCTACCACCGCAGCAAGGACGAGAACGGCGACGCCGTCCCCGAAGAGTCTTTCCGATACCCAGGCCCGAAACCGCGCACACGGGAGGCCGCCATCATCATGCTGGCCGACACCGTCGAGGCCGCCTCGCGCACCCTGCCCGACCCCTCGCCCGCCCGACTCGAGGCCTTCGTCCACAAGCTCTCCATGGGAAGACTGCTCGACGGGCAGTTGGACGATTGCCCGCTCACCTTCGCCGACCTGACCCGCATCCAACAGTCCTTCGTCCGGGTGCTCACCGCGATCTTTCACAGCCGGGTGGCATATCCGGGCACACCGGGCGCAACTGACCGCACTCCAAACGCGCCCGCCGAGGAGAGGACCGCACCGGTGTGAATATCGACATCACCGACCTCCAGACCGTGCTCACCATCCCGCGCGATGCGATGCGACGCATCGTCCGGACCACGTTGAAGGACCGCCCCGGCGGATACAGCCTGGTGTTCGTCGATGACGACCGGATGACCGATATGAACCGGGCGCATCTCGGCCGCGAGGGGACGACCGACGTGCTCGCCTTCGCCTTCGAGGAGCCGGCGTCGACCGACGACGAATGCGCAGGCGAGATCGTCGTTTCGACCGAGCGGGCCCGCGACGAGGCCCACCGGCGCGGGATCGATCCACAGGTCGAGCTGGCACTTTACATCACACACGGAGCGCTCCACATCGCCGGGCTGGACGACCGGACGCCCGACCAGGCGGCCGAGATGCGCGACCGGGAACAGCAGGTCCTGGCCGGGCTCGGCTACGACGTTCGCGGCCTGTGGGAGCCCGCCGAGCGGGAACAGAACTGACCGGGAGCTAGCGGATGGCCGCAACCATCGCTCTTCTGCTCGCCCTCGCGGCCTTGTGCGCGGCCGCAGACCACGCCATCGCCGAGGCCTCGTGGGCGCAGATCGACAGTATGCTCGAGGGGGACCGGCGGCGGCGGCTCGACCGGCTGCTCGCCAGGCACGAGCACCTCGCACTCGCGGCAATCATCGCCCGGGCGACATTCGAGGCCGGCGCGATGGTGGCCCTCGCCGGGCACCTTCTGGAGGCGGGCCACTCGATGTGGACCGTCCTGCTGTGGGCGCTGGTCCTGGTGGTGGGCCTGGCCGAAATCCTGCCCCGGCTCATCGTCGCCAGATCGCCCGAACGCGCCCTGCTTGCCATGCTCCCCATCGTCTTCACCCTCACCCTCCCGTTCCAGCCGCTGGCCGCCGGCCTGATGCATCTCGGCGCTCTTCTCCGGAGCAGCTCCGGCGAGCCGGCATTGGAAGAAGAACAGGAGGCGGCGGAGGATATCCTGTCCGCCGTTACGGAAGGCGAGAGGGAGGGCCATATCCACGGTGATCAGGCCGATATGATCGAGAATATCATCGAGCTGCGCGATTGCGACGTGGCCGAGATCATGACCCAACGGCCCGATATCACCTTCGCCGCACTGAACAGCCCGCTTGACGAAACCATCCACGCCGCCATCGAGTCGGGCCATTCCCGCCTGCCGGTCTATCGCGGCACTCGCGACCAGATCGTCGGTATCCTCTATGTGCGCGATCTGGTCGCCGCACTGGCCGCCGAGGGCGATGAGCCCACGACCATCGAAAAGCTGATCCGGCCGGCGTCGTTCGTGCCCGAGACCATGCCGATCAGCGGCCTACTCCGCCATTTCCAGAAGCGCGAGACGACCCTGTGTATCGTTGTCGATGAGTACGGCGGGACCGCAGGACTGGTCACCATCGCGGACATCACCGACCTGATCGTCGGCGAGATCAGGGATCAGGACGATCCGCCCCGCGAACCGACCGTCAAGGTCCTGACAAAGCACACCCTGCAGGCCGACGGACGAACCCCGGTCCGCCTGCTGAACGACGATTTCGGGGCCGACCTCCCGGAGCGGGACGACTACGATACCGTCGGCGGATATCTGCTGTATGCGATGGGCCGAGTACCGCGGCCGGGCGACCGGCACAAGGTTGACGGGACCGTCATACAAGTGCTCGGCTCGGACCCGAGGCGGGTCCAGAGCGTGAGGATCACCGTTCGCCGCGGGCTTCGGATCGAAGAGTAGCCCCGATACGCCGATCCCATCGGCGACCGCTCATAATCGCCACTCGTTCAACACGCGGCGACAATGGAACAGGAGGTGCAGCCCGGCGGTCCGCAGCGGGCGAAGCACCTGTGCCAGCGGGCCGTCTGCCCGCACGTCGTCCGCCGGTCGGACAACGAGTTCCTCGATAGCCCGGTTGACGTGCTCGATGCTGTCGCCGGGCGTGGCGGCGATGAGGGCGTGGCGGCTGGCCGCACCATACATCTGCCCCGACACCCCGGCCAGCCGATCAAGCTGGCTTTGCACACGTCGCGCCGGACCCAGCTCGATCTGCGGGACCGCACCGGCCGGAAGCGACCGGCCAAACTCGTCGTGCAGCCGGAGCAGGACGGCGTAGAAGACACGGGACACGCCGTGCATCAGGCCGATGCTGCGCACCGCATTCCAGTCCACAACGCACCCCCGCTCGTCAAGGATGCCGGCCAGCTCGTGCAACTGGACCAGCGAGAAATCGACGAACGCATGTTGACGAATCACGTTCTGGGCGAGCCGGAGCTGGAGATAGTGCTCCGGACGAAGCACCGTGGCTTCCCGGCCGTCAACCGTCCCCTGCAATGCACGATCAAAAAACGACTCGAGCGGCAGGAACCCGAGTGCGGGGCTGTCGGGCGACCAGACGTGGACGTCGATCAGGGCGGGGGCATCGAGTCGGAAGTCGATCGGCTGGCTGCCCGATTCGCAGAGGCGATCGAGCTCGCCGACCACCTCGCGGGCCTGCTCGCCGTGTTCCGGCCTGACGACGAGGTCCAGGTCTTCCATCGGCCGCTGTGCCGCCGGCAGGTAACCGGGCTGTCTCGGCTGGGCAAACGAGGCGGCCCCCTTGATCAGACAGGGCCGGATGCCGTGTGAATCGAGCCGAGCCAGGACCTCGGCCAACTCGCGGCTCAACAGTTCGTTGCGCAGACGGCAGGCAGACGCCCGCGATTCGAGCGAACGGGGGACCGGGAGCCCCGATTCTCCGGCTCGGGCGGCCAGTACCGGCCCGATCCGATGCCAGGGGCGGACACGGAGGAACCGACAGAGCCGGCCGCCACAGAGGAGGTGGTCCCAGACACGGTGAGGTTCATCGTCAGGGCGGGCGGGATGCAGGAAGCGGGCGATCAGCCCTCGCGTGTCGGTATGATGAGCGTGGTATTGCACGTGGTCGAGGGCCGGCCCCGTCCGTTTTGCCCGGGGGCGCGTCGAGCTAGGTCGTCCCCTGGGTCGGTTGTTCTTTCTTCTTCGGCGGGCCCGTCGGTTTGGAGGAGATCTGGGCCATCTCGAAACTGCGGATGGCAGGCCCGAAATATACGCCGAACAGAGCCATCTTCTTGAGGAACTCGCGCTTCGATGCGCTGAAGCGAGGCGGCTTGCGGCCTGGTTTCTCAGCGGTCATTGTCTCACTCCGGCCGATGTCCGTAACGCCGGGCCACGGCACCCGCCCGGCCCAGTGCGTCGCGAACGGTTGTAAACGCGTCGGGGAATTCCCGACATAGAACCTCTGCTGCTTCATTTATTGTACCCCCCTGCGCCAGGATTCGCAAGATAGAAGCGGTCATTTGCCCATCGGGCGAGAGGCCCGGCCGCGCATCGACCGATCCGGCGGCAAGGTCCGCCTGCGAGGTGGGGAACGCCCGGAAAGTCGTCCCGTCCGCACTCTCGCGGCCGGATGTTACCTCCCACTGCCACCAGGCCCGCTCTGCGGCGGGGCCGATCCGCGCCGCAATGTGCATCTCGATGAGGCCGTTCTCCCTCGCCCTGATCGGCCGGGCGAGCGGCAGGAAACCCTGACCCCACAGAGTGGGCGGGGCGCCGGGCGCGTTGGACAGCCGAACGCCGGGAGCAAGCTGTGCCTCGAACCAGACGGCGACCCCATGCACGTCGCATGCGGCCCGGGCGCGGCAGCGGACGGCGGCGTCGAACGCGTGTTCCGGGCCCCGCTGCAGGTCGATCCGGTGCAGTTCCTTCGGTTTGCCCAACAGGTGCTCGGCCCGCAGGCCCGCCTTGTGAACGGTATTCATCGCCGGCTCCCGTGCGGCCGAGAAGTCGATCCCATACGCCTGCTGATCGTCCGCCCACAGGTCGATCCGCCTGTACAAATCGGGGTGCGACACGGGGGCGGCCCACAGGGATACCGATTGGGGGACCAACCGGCCGGACGTCTTCAGCAGGCGTGTTCTGGCGTGTCGGAGCAGACGTTCGCTGGACGGATCGACGAACGTGACGGCGAAGTCTTCGGTGATGAGCACGTCGGCCGGCTCGGCGAAGGTCAGGGAGGTCGCGTCCGCCCGGATGAACTCGATTCGGTCCGAGCATCCGTTCCCCTCGGCGATCCGCCGGGCCGTCAGGATGATGTCCTCGCGCTCGACCGCGTACACCTTCGCCGCCCCCGCTCGGCAGGCGAAGATGGCGTAGGTGCCCAGCCCGCAGCCGATGTCGGCGACCACGTCGCCAGGACGAACAACCGCCTCTATCGCCCTGCGGAACGCGTTGACCCGCACCTCATCGCCGGCCATATCCCGATAGCGAGTAATCACGGGGCCTCCTCGATCCGGCCCAGAATAAACTCGACGGCTCCCTCGAGCGGCCCGATCGTCATCTGCCAGGCCGGGGCGGACCGGGCCACGCTGATGCACGCATCGAGGTTGAGCCGGGGCCGCTCGGCGGCATCGAACGAATGCTCCAGC
This sequence comes from Planctomycetota bacterium, assembly GCA_003559755.1. GTDB lineage: Bacteria > Planctomycetota > PUPC01 > PUPC01 > PUPC01 > PUPC01. Next base: position 176 of record PWKM01000035.1, on the reverse strand, counting down.
AGCCGCTCCATCGCGTTCCGGTCGGACAGACGGTCGCAGTTTGGCGATGGCCCCCGTTGTATGAAAACGAGGGCGCGGATCGAAGCCCGGTCTCGCCGGTTCGTACCGAACGCCCCGGGCCGGACGGCCCGGACCATTTTTGTGCCGCCCTCGACGGGGATCGACCGGCGGGGGGG
>PWKM01000180.1 GCA_003559755.1 Planctomycetota bacterium | reverse complement strand
GACGGAAGAAAAACCGCTCGAAGAACTGGTCCCGGGAGGACTGGTAGCCGTCACGTGCCTTCTCGCGGTTACCTGGTGGGAAGCGAGTCTAACGGCGTAGGGTAAACCGGGGCCTGGGGTATCGCCGAATTACCGCACATATATAGTTAAGGGAACGATTGTCGGGGGGCTTCAGTACGCATATCATCCAATCGTAGTCAAAACGCAAGCGTTCGTATCGCTGTTTGATAATAGAAATACCCGCGGTGCGGTGGAAAGGGTTGCATCCCGCTGACGGTCCGGACATACACCAGAGACCGGACTTCAACAACGACCGACCCCAGCAAAGGCAGTGTCGCATCTCCTGCCGGCTAACCTGGCTTCCCCCGCCGGGATCGGGTGCAACTCACGGCCCGCCGCACCGCCCATTCACGTCCATTCTCGGCGGCTGACGTAGTGCAAATCAGGACAAACACTATCGCTGAAACTTGGCATAAAGATAGGATGGACGGCGATTGTGGACTTTTTGCCCCCCAAGTACCATAGATGCAAGTCGACGGCAGTCGAAGCCGCTTTTTGAAAACTGAAATCCCCCACGGTGCGGCGGAATCAATTCCGTCCCAGCCCAAGGCCGGGCCCCATACCCCGAACCCGGACTCCAGCAATACCGGCCTGGGCAAAGACAGCATTGCCCCTGCTGTCATACGCCTCGGTCACTCCCGCCGAGGCCACAAGGAATTCTGATCCGCCGCACCGCCCCCCCTCCCCCATCAGGAGGAAGGCGGCAAGTGGGGCGGACGGCCGGGATATGCGCCGTTCGCAAGCAGAAATTTGGGCAAACGTTTTTTGAAAACTGAAATCCCCCACGGTACGGCGGACAACATTCCGTCCCAGCCCAAGGCCGGGCCCATACCCCGAACCCGGACTCCAGCAATACCGGCCTGGGCAAAGACAGCATTGCCCCTGCTGTCAAAAGCTTCGGTCACTCCCGCCGAGGTCACAAGGAATTTTGATCCGCCGTGCCGTCCCCCCCTTCCCCATCAGGGGAAGGCAACAAGCGGGTGCGAACGGCTGGAATGAGCTTCGTTCGCAGGCAGGGATTATGGCGGAACGCTTTTTGATAACCGAAATCCCCCACGGTGCGGCGAGTCGGATTCCAACCCAGGCCGAGCGCCGGCCCCTCAACCGAGCCCGAACACAACGTATGCCGGCCAGGCCAAGGCAGTGAGCCCGTTACTGCCAAACCCGGTCACTCCCGCCGGGCCAGGACAGAGATTCGCGCTCGCCGCACCGCCCACCATTTCGGATGCACCGAAGGAAAACGGTGCTATTTCCGTGGCGGTTGTAATCGGCCATCAACCGCTGAATGGCGTTCGGGGTGTTCCCGAAAACGCCGAGAACTGGCAGCCGCGCGAGCCCTCCCCCTCGCTCGGCTGCCGTTCTTTTTTCTGCATCCTTCGGAAAAAAACGGTTGCACTCCACCGCCCGACGTGCTATAACTCTGCCAGCCCGGGGAGGAAACGGGCTGAGGCCGAGCCGGCTCGGTATCGGGTACGGTGATTTAGCAGGACAGGTCAGAAGGAGGTACTCAATGGCGAAGCGACTGGAGATTTATTCTTGCGAACTCTGCGGAAATATTGTCGAGGTATTGACCGGCGGACCCGGCGAACTGGTATGCTGTGAGCAGCCGATGGAACTCCTCGATGCGAAATCCGTCGATGAAGGGAAAGAGAAGCACGTGCCGGTCGTCGAAAAGACATCCGGCGGCCTCGAAGTCAAAGTGGGCAGCGTCCCCCACCCAATGCTCGATAAGCACTACATCGAGTGGATCGAACTGGTCCACAACGGCAAGGCATATCGGCAATTCCTCGAACCGGGCGAAGAACCGTCCGCTCTGTTTGTCGTCGATGCCGAGCCCGATGAGGTCTCCGCTCGCGAACACTGCAACGTCCACGGCCTCTGGGCGAGCTGACCCAGCATAGGGCGATTGTACCAACTGCACCAATAATCAGGAGTGACGAATATGTCCGTGACACGCCAAGAAGTAGCCCGAACCGCCATCAAGCTGGAAGAAGACGGAAAAGCATTCTATCTGGAGGTCGCCGCTCAAGCATCAAGCGACCTGGTGACCAAGATGTTCCGATCGCTGGCCGATGACGAACTCGACCATATCAAATGGATCGAGGATAACGTGCCCGGGGTGGACAGCGCCGCCGAGGCGAACCGTGACATGTATGCCCGTTTGAAACACATTTTCGCCGATGTCCCCGATCACACAAAGGTTGATCTGGCCATGTCGGCGAGCGACGTCGATGCCATCAACGCGGCGCGGGACATGGAAAAGAAGTCCATCGACGCCTATACGAAATGGGCCGAAGACGCGGATGATGACGACACAAAGGACCTGTGCCGGGTCCTCGCCGACATCGAACGATTCCACCTCCAGGTCCTGGACAACACGCTCGAATATTTCGAGCGGACCGCCGACTGGTTCATGCAGGAGGAGCAGTGGAACTTCGAAGGCGGCAGCGTTTGACCCCGAAATAGATTGAGGAAAGAGGAGACACGAATGCTGAGCGAACAGATGCTGAAAAAACTGAACGATCAGATCAATGCCGAGCTGTACTCCGCCTACATGTACCAGTCGATGTCGGCATGGGCCGCCGACCAGGACCTGAAAGGGCTGGCCAACTGGATGGACTGCCAGGCACAGGAAGAGGTCGCGCACGCCCGGATGATCTATGACTACGTACAGGAGCGAGGCGGGCGCGTGCTGCTGGCCGCCATCGACGGGCCGCCGACCGAATGGGATGACGCGGTCGCCGTAGCCGAGAACGTCCTCGAGCACGAACAGAAGGTCACCGGCCTGATCAACGGCCTGGTCGATCAGGCCATCGAAGAAAAAGACCACGCCACCCGTTCGTTCCTGAACTGGTTCGTGGACGAGCAGGTCGAGGAGGAAGACTCGGCGAACGACCTGGTCGCAACACTGCGGCTGGCCTCCCAGAGCCCGGGCGGCATGCTGATGATCGACCGGGAACTGGCGGCACGCACTTACACTCCGCCGGCACCGGAAGAAGACTGAGCCGACGCAGCACCGAAATCGGACGGGATCAGCAGGAGCTGAGCAGCGCCGGCCCACGGCATGTCACCGAGATGCCGAAGGGGTTATCTGGACCGGAATCGGCTATGTCGAACCACAAAAGACAACGGGTTGATCCGTTCACGCTGATAATCTTTGGCGCATCCGGAGACCTGACCCGGGAAAAGCTCGTCCCCGCCCTGTTCCGTCTATTCCGGCAGGGCCTTCTGCCTGATGCGTTTCGCGTAATCGGTGTCGGGCGGACCGATCTCGGAGCCGGCAAGTTCGCCCGGACACTCGGTGAACATCGCGACGCCGAATGCGAGGGGTGGGCTGACTTCGCCGAACACCTGGCGTATCACCGGCTTGATTATGATCGCCCCGAGGACTACATTTCCTTACGGGAGACGCTGCGCGACGGCCCCTGCGATGCCGTCCGAGCGTTTTACCTGAGCGTCCCGCCCAAAGCCATCATCCCCATCGTCGATCAGCTCGGCCGGGCCGGCCTGGCCGAGCGCCGCTCAAACGATGAGATCGGGCCCCGCGTGGTCGTGGAAAAGCCCTTCGGCAGCGACCTGGAATCCGCCCGGCAGTTGAACGAGTATCTCCACACGGTCCTCGACGAGCGCCAGATTTTTCGTATCGATCACTACCTGGGCAAGGAGACCGTCCAGAACATCCACGTTCTCCGGTTCGCCAACAGCATCTTCGAGCCGATATGGAACCAGAAGTACGTGGACCACGTACAGGTCACGGTAAGCGAGACCGTGGGGATCGCCGGGCGCGGCGGCTATTACGAACAGGCCGGGGCACTCCGCGACATGATCCAGAACCACCTGATGCACCTGTTATGCCTCGTCGCGATGGAGCCGCCCAACTCGCTGGCGCCCGACGATGTCCGCGACGCCAAGGTCAAGGTGTTGACCGCGCTCCGACCTATCCCGTCGCACTGCTTCCGCAATGATTGCATTCGAGGCCAATATACTGCCGGCTCAATAGGCGGCGAGTTGGTGCCCGGATATCGGGATGAGGAAAACGTCGCTCCCGACTCGAACATCGAGACGTTTGCTGCGCTGAAAACGTATATTGATAACTGGCGATGGTCGGGCGTCCCGTTCTACATCCGAACGGGCAAACGGATGCCGGCCCGCATCTCCGAGATATCTGTCCACTTCAAGCCGGTCCCCCGCGTCCTGTTCAACACGACCGACGCCTTCTCCCGATCACGGCCTGCCGGGCGGCCGGTCGGTCCGCTCCAGCCCAACGTCCTCGCCATCCGCATCCAGCCCAACGAGGGCATATCGATTCTGTTCCAGGCCAAAGTCCCCGGTCCCGAGATGGCCATCGAGCCGTTCCAGATGGACTTCAGCTATGCCGACGCGTTCGGCAGACACCCACCTGACGCCTACGAGCGGCTGCTGCTCGATGTCGCCCAGGGGGATCAGACGCTGTTCACCCGCCAGGACGAGGCCGAGGCGGCCTGGGCGTTCCTCGATCCGATCCTGAGAGAATGTGCCGGGCAGAAAGGAACGCCGCTGCCAAATTACAAGGCGGGCACCTGGGGGCCGAGCGAGGCGAACGACCTGATCGAGAACGACGGACGCCGCTGGACGATCCTGCGACGCCGACACCGAACAAAGGATTCCGGAGAGGATACCACGTGCCCGAGCACTTCTGGTTAGCACTTCTCTTCACCACACTGGCCGGCCTGTCCACAGCAGTCGGCGGGTTTCTGGGGATAATCATCAAACGCCCGGGCGCCCGTTTTCTCGGATTCGCTCTCGGCTTCTCCGCCGGGGTGATGATCCACATCTCGTTCGTCGAGCTGCTCCCGGAGGCAATGGAGGATTTCGAGGCCGTCCTCGGCGGAAGGCAGTCCGCATTCGCAATTGCCCATCTCGTCCTGTTCGCGGGGATGATCTGCTATTTCTTCATTGATCTGCTGGTGCCGCACGAGTTCGGCCCCCAAAAGGATCATCCCGAGGGGGCCGGCGACAGTTCGCTGCATCGAACCGGCGTCCTGACCGCGATGGGCATCGGCATCCACAACTTCCCCGAGGGGATGGCGACGTTTGTCGCGACCCTGGCCGACCCGCGTCTGGGGCTGGCCATCGCCGTGGCCATCGCCATCCACAATATCCCCGAGGGGGTCGCCGTCGCCGTCCCGATGTATTCGGCCACGGGCAGCCGCGCCCGAGCGTTTCTCTGGTCGCTGATGGCCGGCCTGACCGAGCCGGTCGGTGCGCTGGTCGCCGGGCTCCTCCTTCTGCCGGTCATCGAACACTCATCTGTGATGCCCATCACGTTTGCTCTGATCGCGGGCATCATGATCGCCATCTCGCTCGACGAGTTGGTCCCGTCCGCCCGTTCATACGGAAGCGAACACGCCCCCATCATCGGAGCCATCGCCGGGATGGCCGTGATGGCGCTCAGCTTGTTGCTTTTGGCATAGTCGG
>PWKM01000066.1 GCA_003559755.1 Planctomycetota bacterium | reverse complement strand
GCCGCCAGGTCGAGCGGGGCGATATTTGAACCGGCGGCCCGCACAATCCGCTCAATGGCTTGCGACGGGAGTTCTCCGAGCACAAACGGTCTCCGCCGCTCGGTCCCGCCGACCTGCTGCCCCAGGATGAGGCGCTCCCGGTTGGCATCGAAATTTCGGAACGTCATCGTCTGGTTTCCGATCTGCAACTCTTCGCCGTCTTCGAGGTTCCCGGCGGCGGCGACGACTCGGCCCCAGGCCCACTGGGCCCGGTCGAGAATATCGCTGTTCGCGGCCAGCCGGTCGCGGACATCGGCGGCGGCGGCGGTGCGTGCCTCGTGTTCGAGCTGCCGCTTGGCGTTCACAAAATCGCCCCGGCGCACGTGGGCCCTGACCTGCATAAACGCGCGGCGATAGGCCTCGGCAAGGTCCCGCTCGCGGGCCGACTCGGTGGCCCGCTGCTCTTCATCGATCCGCGACAGGAGAGCGTTCGCCCGGGCTGTGACCCCGGATATGCCGAAATTGATGACTTCCTGCACGCGGGACCTGGCGGTGGTGAACCGTCTGCTCTCGATCAGCTCTTCGACCTCGCGGGCAACCGCCCTGAACCGGTCCCACGCCTCGTCGATGATCCGCCCTCTGGCCTGCTCGACTCGCTCGATGGTCTCGGCCGTACGAAGGTTCTCCGGGAACTCATCCTCATAGACGCGGATGGCTTCGCCGTAACGGCCCCGTTCCAGCAGTTGGTCGGCGCGTGCGGCGCAGTGCCTGAACGCCTCTCTGATCGCCCGGTTCAAATCGGCCCTTGCCGTGTCGAGCTGTTCCTGGGCGGTGCTCTGCAGTTTCGTCCCCCGGGCAGATTCCAAGGCGTTGGCGTACTGTTCGACGATTGCCACTTTATCGTCGGGATTCTGGCGGGCAAACGCGGTGGCCTGTTGCAGGGCCTGCTCGGCACGGCGGCGACCGGTCGGGTCCTCCTCGGCCGGGCGGCTGACCGTCGGCGGTCTCGGTGCATCGGGAGATTCCGGCGGTGTGGTTCCGCCTCGGGTAGAGATATGCCAGACCGCGTATCCGACCAAGCCGACTACGAACAGGACGACCGCCGCTTTAAGCCATCGCATCTGCCCCTGGCGTCGAAGCTGCCGGGTGAACTGTGCGAAATCGTGGGAGGCCGGATCGTCACCCGACTGCTCTGCTTCGGGCTCGGGAGATTTGACTTTTGCGTACTTGGGCGATTTGCCCTCGAGCGCGTGGTCGATGTCGCGGATCAACTGGTCGGGCTTGTATCGGTCCTCGGGCTTCTTGGCGAGCATCCGGAGGATGATCGCGTTACAGGCGGGCGAGAGGTCGGGCCGGCGGTTGATGGGCTCGACCGGCTCCTCGTTCTGGTGCTTCAGCATGGTATCGAGCGACGTCTCGCCCTGGAACGGGACGCTGCCGGTGACCATGTGGTAGAGGGTGACTCCGAGCGAGTAGATATCGCTGCGCACGTCGACCGATTTGCTGGCCCGGGCCTGTTCCGGCGACATGTATTTCGGTGTGCCGAGGGTCACTCCGGTCTGTGTGACCGACTGGTCGTCGATCTCCCGGGCGACGCCAAAGTCGGCCAGCTTGGCCACGCCGGCCTCGGTCACAATGATGTTTGCGGGCTTGATATCGCGATGCACCATCCCGGCCCGGTCGGCGGCCCGGAGTGCGACCGCGATCTGGCGGATGATGCGAAGCCCCCGCGACTCGGCGATGGTGCCGTCGATCTTGAGGGAGGTCTCGACCGATTCCCCCTCGACGAATTCCATGGCGAAGTAGTAGTAGCCGCCGGAGAACCCGACGTCGAGGGTGGGAACGATGTGTTCCGATTTGATCTGTGAGGCGGCTCGGGCCTCGCGCAGGAACCGCTCGATGAAGTCTTCCCGCTTCGCCAGTCGGCGGGGCAGGACCTTGAGGGCGACGATCTCGCCGGTGTCCTCCTTCTCGGCCCGATAGACGGCCCCCATCCCGCCCTGACCGATCTTGGTGAGCAGCTTGTAGCCCTCGATCTTACCCGTGCGGTCGCCCTGCTCGTGTGTACCCGCCCTGACCTCGTCCACCTGCGCGGTGGTCATCCATCCTTCTTCGACCACGATATCGGAGATTTGACGGGCGTGCTCGCCATCCTCGGCTGTGGCCTCCCGGATGTTGACGGCTTCATCGGCGTCGGCCCGGGAGAGATAGCCCTTGGCGACCGCCATTTCCAGAAAAAGAGAGTCGGACGGCTCAATCACATCGCACCTTCTATGTAGTTATCGTCTTCCATACTGAATTATAGGTCAGTATACGGCCCAAAGCAACATGACAGGCCCGGCCGGCCTGCTCAAGCCGCACAATGGCGATGACCGGTATCTGCCGCCGCCGTTAGGATTGCCTCCCCCGGCCCTTATTCTTCGATCGCCTGCATCCGTGCGGTCCCACGGTCGAATCGAAGCGCCCAGACCCCGCTCGATCCGTCGTGAAGCAATGCGACACCCAGTTCCGGGTCGTAATGCAGCGCGGCCGACCAGCCCAGTTCGCGCGGATTACCGCCTTCGAAATCCAGATCGACCGAGTAGTACTTCTTTTCGTTCGGATCGAAGGCGATATGCGAGCCCACGCCCGACCGGATGTTTCTGGTGATGTTCTGCTCCTCGTCGAAGCGCCGCATGAGCAGGATCAGGTCTGCGTCCGGTATGTGGACCTGCTCGCGCCAGAGTGCCCACCTTCCCAGACGAGCGGGCCGTTCGACCTCGTGCTTCTCGACCTTGCCGGTCTCGAGGTCATAGAAGAATATCTCCTCGTTGGCCATCCACAGCCCGTTCCGTTTTGAATCGTAGCACAGGCCGTGGCCGTCGCACCAGGCCTGTCCGAACGCCGGGCCGTCCCAGGGGAGTTGCTCCCAGGTTTCTTCTTCAGCATTGAACCGGAACAGACCGTGCTGCGAGAGGGCCACCACGCCCTGCGGCGTAGTCTCCAGCAGCGTACGCATGGCCCCGGCTGCCCGCAGACCGGGGTACGGCCGTGGGTTCCACTGGCGTTCTGCGACGTTGTACGCCCGGTTCAGGTAAAACATCTTGCCCGACGGCGGGTCGTATGCATAGGCCTGGTAGGCGTGGACCGGGATCTGCGGGCGGTCCTGGAACGACAGGGCCGCCTTGACGTAGAATCCGCCGGTCGGCTCGGTGGGTTGATCCGGTGGATAACCAATCGTCCAACGGTTGGCCCGGACGCTGTAATGGCCGACGTCGGTGCCCATGTAGGTGACGTGCCCGCCGCCCCACCACAGGAACTGATGACGGTCAGGGTCGTACGCGGTGGTGTTCCAGGCCCGGTGGTTCACGCCTCTGGGCGGATTGAGGGCGGTCCATACATTCGGCTCGAGGTTGTCGTAAAACCCCTTGACCTGTTCCGGGTCCGGAGCAGGTTGGTCCTGCTCCCAGGTTGCGGGCCGGCTTGAAGAACTCATCGTTCCCGGCGGGACACCCGGCAGGTCCTCGGTATCGGCGGCCGGGGCATTGGGGTCCACCCGCATCGCCCAGGTGACTCGGCCCTCGGTGAACGTGTTCACCATCACCAGGGTGTCGTCTGGCAGGGCGGCTCCCGCCCAGTGGCTTCCGCCGCCGGACCAGTTTCCGCCGACGCCTCCGCGTGGCGCGTTCTCCGAGGGACCGGGCCGCCGTCCGCGGGTCGTCAGGGGCAAGCTCAACAGCGGTTTCCACTCGTTGGCACCCACGTCGTACGTCCAGACTTGGTGTGGTATCTCTCGGAAGCCGCCGTCGATGGTATAGCCGCCGGCCAGGGCGATCCGCCCGCTATCGGGGAGGTATACCAGCGCGTGGCCCGCCCGCGGCGACGGGGAGACCTCCGGGTACCGCTGCTCCCAGGTGCGCGTTCTCGGATCGTACAGCCAGGTGTCGGCGTAACAGCGGTCCAGCCCGCTCCCGCCGAACAGCACAATCTTCTCGCTCTCGGCATCAAAAACCGGCTGTGAGTGCGCCCGACCTGTCGGTTCGGGAGCCAGGGCCAGCTCGGCCGCCTCGATGGCATCGAAAACGCCCTTCAGTTCGGCGATCGTCTCCGGGCTGATCGCGTCGTCCAGTTTCGGCGCGACCGTTTCGAGGTTGCTGCGCGCCTCGGCGAGCATAGACAGGGCTCGAGTGCGGGCGGTGTTCTCGGACTCCGCCAGTTCCGCGTCCGCCAGAGCGTCGGCGAATTCACGGACATCTGCGTCAAGAGCGGCTGCACGCTCCGAGAGCCGGACTTCGCTTTCGACCGCGCTCTCAGTGACGAAGTATCGGGATCGGGCGGCCGAGAGAAGCGCCCAGCCGTTCCTCCGCAGCGAGGTCGCACGTGCGTAGGACGCATTGAGAGCGTCCGAACCCGGATTGATCTTTCGCCAGGCGTTGTCCTCGATACTGTACACCCAGGTGCCGGGCGTGCCTCCTTTTTCTTCGCTCGACCCGCCTATGGAAACTATCTCGTTGTTGATCGGATCATAGCACATGTTGCCCCAGACCATCGCCCAGTTGCCCTTGCTGAACGGCTCGGCCCCGGTATCGGTCCAGGTGCGCTCGGCCGTATCATAGGCGATGGTCTTGTTGAAGAGGTAAGCGACGAGTTTCCGTGACTCGGGGGCATACGCCCACTGGAAGTGTGCCCGCGAGTCGGTCCTATAGGCCGATGTGAACATCCCCAGTCGTGTGATGCCGTCAACTTCCCGGAGCGGGGCAGCGTTCTGGCCTGCGTCCGGCGCATCGGTGACGCCCGTGGCGGCTTCCCACGGGGCGTCGGGCGGATACACATTGGCCCATTGCCCTGTGGCCGGATTGAAGAACTCGACCTCGAAATGGCGTCTCGCTCGGCCGTAGACACCGCCCGGGGTGCCGCCGATCAAGAAAATGCCCTCTTGATGCGGGTCGTAGAAAAATATCGGCGAGTTTCGGCCGCCGCTATCTACCTCATCGATCTTGACCCACGTGTTCGGCTCGGCGTCCCCCAGGCGCTCGGCGACAGGGGCGGGTTCCGGCCCCTCCGCAAACGCCATTGAAGCGAAGAGGATTATCAGCACCGAAATCATCGTTGTCCTGTCCACGTTATCCCTTCCATTGAATGTGGTAGCGGAACACTTCATTCCTGTTCGTCCTGCAGCGGGGGCAGTTGGAACAGCCCGTGGGCTGCGGCCGGCAGGTCCATTCGGCCGACGACCGTCAGGAGCGCATCGCCGTCGTTGGTTCTGCGGAGTACTTCCTGCTTGTGCCGGTCTTCGCCGGTCAGGTAATAGAGAACCGCGAACAGATTGCTGAAGTACCCCGCCCTGCTCTCCTTGTCGACGGCCAGCGTCTTGCACAGGTCGAGGGCACGCTCGTCGGCTGTGTGCAGGGCGGTCATCGCCACGGCCCGGGAGAACACGTGGGTGAACCACCAGTTCGTCCGACCCTGGTGGGTGCAGACGAGCGGAGTCTGGCCGATGAGCGCCCGGTAATTGTCCAGAGCGTCGTTGAGCACCCGCTCGGCCCCGGCGTCCCCGGT
>PWKM01000061.1 GCA_003559755.1 Planctomycetota bacterium | reverse complement strand
CTTCGTTATTCTAACATCTTTGCCGCCCGGAACAACAATTCGAGGCAGGCGGACGAATCCCGTATGGATACGGTGCAGGGACAGCTCCGGCTGCCCGGTTGCGAAGGTTGCAACGTCACCCACGAGGTGATAACATCCCGCCCTTCCGGCCGGATCAGGGTCAGGCGTATGAGGATGAGATGATGAACGACAGGCCTTCCCGTGATTTGTGCCCGGACCATCGTATCGCCTGCGGGCACCTCCCGCCGGCGGACGCGGAAAAGCTGCACGAGGCGTGCCTCGAGGTGCTCGAACGGACGGGCGTCCGCTTCTTCCTGCCCGAAGCCGTCGACATCCTGAAGAAGGCGGGCGCCACGGTCTCGGACGGCAACCGAGTCCGCATCCCGCCCAAACTGGTGGAACAGGCCCTGGCGACCGCCCCGAGCGAGGTCCGGATGTTCGACCGGAACGGCCGCCCCGCCCTGGAACTCCGCGACTTCAACACCTATTTCGGCCCGGGCTCCGACTGCCTGTACATCCTCGACCATCGGACGGGCGAACGGCGGAGGCCGGTCCCCGACGACGTCGTCGAGGCCGCCCGACTGTGCGACGCACTGCCCAACATCGACTTCGTCATGTCGATGTTCCTCCCCACCGAGCTCGATGTCGCTGTCACCGACCGGTTCCAGATGGAGGCGATGCTGAACCACACCACCAAGCCGATCGTGTTCGTGACCAACGAGTTCTCGGGCACGGTCGATGCGGTCCAAATGGCCGAAGCGGTCGCCGGCGGGGCCGACGAGCTGTCCGACAGGCCGTTCGTCTGCTGCTACATCAACGTGACCACCGGCCTGCGCCAGAACGAGGAGGCACTGCAGAAGCTCCTGTTCCTGTCCGAGAGGAACATCCCGTTCACTTACGTCCCGGTCACCCAGGGCGGGGCCACCGCACCGGTCACCCTCGCCGGCTCATACATCGCGATGAACGCGGGGGTGCTGGCCGGGCTGGTCCTGTCGCAGCTCAACCGGGCGGGCGCGCCGTTCATCGCGCCCGGTCAGGGCGGCGAGTCACTCGATATGCGGACGCTGGTCAGCCCATACGCCGCGCCGGACGACCGGCCGCTGTGCCGTGCGATGGGCCATTTCTACCGCCTGCCGGTGTTCGGTCTGGCCGGCTGTACGGACGCCAAGGTGCTCGACCAGCAGGCGGCGGCCGAGGCGGCTCTGACCCTGATGTCCGACAGCGTGGGCGGGGCCAACCTGATCCACGACCTCGGATACCTCGAGTCGGGCATGTGCGGCTCGCTCGCACTCCTGTGCATCTGCGACGAGATCGTCGGATGGCTCCGACACCTGCACAAGCCGACCTCGCTCGACGAGGACGCGCTCGCAGTGGATGTCATCGACGAAACCGGGCCGGACGGCAGCTACATGGAGCACGACCACACCTTCGCCCATTACCGGGAACGATACTACCCCGACCTGTTCGACCGCGACAACTACGCCAACTGGGAGGCCAAAGGCGGCTCGACACTGGGCGAACGGGCGGCCGAAAAGGCCTCACGGCTCCTCGATGAACATCAGCCGGAACCGCTCCCGCCGGAGACGGCCCGAGCGGTCAACGAAGTGGTCCGGAAAGCGGCGAAACGTGCAGAAGGAGAGCATGCGTGAGACAGTCAGCCGATTATGTGTTCAACAGCGGACAGGTCGTCACCGTCGATGCCGACGCACTGGTGACAGAGGCGGTGGCCGTGGCCGACAACCGCATCCTGCGGGTCGGGCCGGACGACGCGATGGCCGACGTGATCGGGCCCGAGACCCGCGTGATCGACCTGCAGGGGCGCAGCGTGGTGCCCGGCTTCATCGATTCGCACATCCACATGGCCATGGGCGTCCAGGACCTGGGCCTCAACCTGCGGTATCCGCACGTCAAATCGCTGGACGATATCTTCGGGAAGGTTCGCCAGGCCGTGGCGGACTCGCCCCCCGGCACGCTGATACGCGGCTGGGGCTATGACCAGAACCGGCTGGCCGAGAAGCGGCATCCGACCCGCGACGATCTCGACGCGCTCGCACCGAACCACCCGGTCGTGCTCATCCGGACCTGCGAACACATGTCCGTGCACAACAGCCGCAGCTTGGAGATGGCGGGCGTTCGAGAGGACGAGCCCGACCCACGGGGCGGGCGAATCTGCCGCGACGACCGGGGCCGGATCAACGGCCTGATGAAGGAACTGGCCCACGTCCGGATGATCCAACGCGCCCCGTTCACCGACGAGGAAATCTACGAGGGCCTGATCGCGTTCGACCGCAAGCTCTGCCGGTACGGCATCACATCCGTCCACGATGTCGGCGCCGACCGCCCCCTGCTCCCGCTGTTCCACAAAGCACACCGCAACCGCCGGCTCAACATCCGCGTGTACGTCGGCATCTACTGCGACACGCTGGCCTATGTGCGTGACTTCATGAAGTCGGGAGTCCTCACCGGTTTCGGCAACACCCGGCTCAAGGTCGGGCCGCTGAAGGCGATGCTCGACGGCAGCAGCAGCGGACCGTCGTCGGCCACACGGGCACCATATACCTCGGACCCCACCGACAGCGGCATCCTCTATTTCGACCAGGAGGAGGTCGACGCCTTTGTGGACGATGCGAACCGGCTGGGCTACCAGGTCACGGCACACGCCGTGGGCGACCGGGCCGTCGAGCAGATGGTCAACGCCATCGAGAAGGCCCTGAAAGCGTGCCCGCGAAAGGACCATCGCCACCGGATCGAGCACTGCGCCATCGTCGATGACGCACTGCTCGAACGCATCCGCGCCCTGGGCATCGTGCCCGTCGGCCAGCCGGTGTTCCTGTACGAGTTCGGCGACGGCTACCGGTTCCACTACGGCGAGGAGCGGCTGGACCACATGTTCGTCGGCCGGTCCTACCTCGACCGCGGCATCGTCGCCGCCGCGTCGTCCGACAGCCCCGTTACTTCGCCCGATCCCCTGCTCGGCATACACCTCGCCGTCAACCGGGTGACCCAGAGCGGGCGGGCGGTGTCACAACACGAGCGGGTCGGGGTGATGGACGCGCTCCGCCTGTACACCATCAACGGGGCCTACGCCAGTTTCGAGGAGGACATCAAGGGCAGTCTGGAGCCGGGGAAGCTGGCCGACCTCGCCGTGTTGTCCGCGCCCATCCTCGATTGCGACCCCGGGCAGATCAAGGACATCGAGGTGGACGCGACCATGATCGACGGCGTACTCGTCCACGAGGCAGCGTGAAACGGCCCGCGGCCCGGTTCACGCAGGATGGGTCAACGCCGGTCGGGATCGTGGGGGACGACGTCGCCGCACTCCAGGAAGAACGAGAGCAGGCGGTCCTTCAGGTCCGCGAGCACACCGGCCATCGACGGGTCACCGATGCGATTATGCAGCTCCTGAGGGTCGGCGGTGAGGTCGTAGAGCTCGTCGGTTTCGTATAGCCGGCGGACGTACTTGTGTGTCCGGGTGCGGCACATGACCGCCTTGGTGTGCTCCGGGATTCGTTTCTGCAGGGAGAGGCGCGGCCAGTAGTGGTCGCCCTCGTGCTGGCCGTTCGGGCTCTCCAGCTCCATACAGTGCGTTTCCCCCTCGAGCCGTCCGCCTTCACAGAAGACGGCGTCCCGATGCCCCGTCGCCTTCCCCTCGATGAGCGGGCGCAAGCTCCGTCCGAAATGGGTGTGGGCGGGTTCGATCGCGGCGAAGTCCTCGATGGTCGCGGGCACGTCGATCAACTCGACCAGCGCGTCCCTCACACCGGGCGAGACGGGAATGTCGTTCGGGGGCTTGATGATGAGCGGGACGCGGGTCAGCGAATCCTCGAAGGTGTTCTGATTGATATCGACCAGACCGTAGTCGCCCAGCCAGTCGCCGTGATCGCTGAAGAACAGGATCGCGGTCTCGTCGTACAAGCCGGCCTCCTCGAGCGCGTCGACGACCAAGCCGAACTGGTGGTCGACCCGGGCACACATCCCGTAGGCGACCGCCCGCAGTTCGTTCCAGCGGGCCTCGCTCCACGACGACATGTTATAGTTTCGGTACAGGCCGCGTTCGATACTCGGCTTCCGCTCCCAGGTGTCGGGCGTGGGGATGCGCGGGGGCACTTTGCCGCGGTCTATCATGCTGAACCAGGGCTCCTCGACCGCGTAGGGGGGATGGGGATATTGCAGGGCGAGGTAGATGCAGAGCGGCCGGTCGGTGGGCGGATCGCGGATCAGGTCGATCGCCCCGGCCACATTCGCCCAGTCGTTGTCGAAAAAGACCGCCTCGCCGTCCGGCACCTCGAGCTCGCCCAGGAAGAACGAATAGAACGTGTCGCTGCCCGGTTCACCCCGGCTGGCGGTGTCATCGCGGACGCGCACATCTCTCTTCGGCCGGTATTTCACGTCGCAGATTCCGTCGAAGCCGTGCTGGGCCGGGACCAGGTCGTTCTTGCCGCCCCACCACACGAAGTAGCCGTTTTCCTTCAATGTCCGGAGGAGGACCGGCTCTTGTGGGCGAAGCATGTGATGCATCGTGCGATGTCCGTGCACGTGCGGATACCAGCCGGACATGAAGGAGCAGCGGCTGGGGGTGCATACGGGACTCTGGCAGAACGTCCCGGCAAATGACACGCCGTCCGCCTCGACCATCCGGTCCAGGTTCGGCGTGATCGCCGTCGGATTCCCGACATGCCCCAGAACGTCTCCCCGGTAATGGTCGGGATTGAAGATCAGGATGTGCGGGCGATCGGCCACGACGCCTCCTGTAAACACAGACGGAAAAAGCCCGGTCCCCACCGCCGACGTGCATCGTGTCACGCACAAGACCCGGCCGGGCAGCGGACTGTTCCGGTCAACGGACACGATATTATACCGGACTGCCCCTGATATGGGAAAACGGCAGGGCGGAATAATCACGGGAACGCGGAGTCCCCGGCACCGATGGCCTCGGAAGCGCCCCAGCGGCCCGGCGTCCGGCCGGCGAAAGGCATCTCGAACCGGGCACTCAACTTTGCGCTATCGCTGCGGTGAATGGGCTTGATTTGGCTCGCGAAATCAGGTCTAATGAGCATCGTCGGGCCGAGGTGGCGGAAAAGGCAGACGCGCTAGGTTGAGGGCCTAGTCCCCAGTGATGGGGGTGCGGGTTCGACTCCCGCCCTCGGCACCACGCTCCACGGAAGGCCGGCAAACTCTGACCGGTTGCCGGGCTCCGGTCCATGCGGCCAATCTCTGATGCTGACGCATTGCCGGGACAGTACGTTCCGCACCGCGGCGGGGTCCACGCCTCTCGACGGTGCGCCCCGGGTTGTGACGGCTGGAGGCGACGGTGGCACAGACACCTCACCAGGATTCGGGGCATCCAACAGCCGTTGTGGACCTCTAACCCCCGCGTACGACCCACCCTGAGAATCGCTCCCGACAGCCCGCAAGCCCCGCTCGCCCACTTCGAGTTGTTCGAAGACCTGGCCCGCGAGAGGTCCAAGCTCGTTGCACTGAGGCAGTGTTTCGCGGTCGAAGACTTAACCTGAAACGGG
>PWKM01000102.1 GCA_003559755.1 Planctomycetota bacterium | reverse complement strand
GGCCGACCGAGCACGAGGTCGTCATCGAATCGAACACCCGCCTCCATCGGATCGTCGGATGCGACCGCCTGGCGGTCAACTCGAGCCATCACCAGGCGGTCAAGACCCTGGGGGTGGGCTTGCGCGTCACAGCCCGCAGCCCGGACGGCGTTGTGGAAGCCATCGAGATGCGGGGCGACATATTCTGCGTGTGCGTCCAATGGCATCCGGAGCGGCTCGTTCCCGACCATGCCGAACACCTCGCCCTGTTCGAAGCTCTGGTCGAGGCGTCGAACCCGGACGCCGAGGTCGCCTGACCCCGCGTCCGGTCATCCGGCCGATTGCGCCCGGATGATATCGGTCAATACGGGCAGCACCTGCTCGACCTCGCCGGCGATGAAGTGGTCGGCGAATCCGGCTATCGGGGCCTCCGGGTCGCGGTTGATCGCCACGATCACTCGTGCGTTCTCCATCCCGATCTTATGCTGGATCGCCCCGCTGATCCCGAGGGCGAAATAGAACGCGGGCTTCACCACCCCCCCCGTCTGCCCCACCTGGTGGGCGTGCGGCAGTACGCCGGCGTCGACGACTGCCCGGGAGCAGCCCAGCCCGACGGGCACGCCGAGCCACTCTTCGAGTGCCGAGCGGAACGGCTCGATCACCTCGTCGATCGTCGCCCGGTCGCCGACGCCCATGCCAACGCTGACCAGCACCTCGTAATCCTTGAGATCGATCTCGGTCTCGCCCTCGGGGCGCGGCTCGAGCTCGATCCGGTCGCCCCAAACCCCGCCGCGTTCCGACGAATGGAATGTCGAGACCAGGCACTCGGACGCAGGGGAGGCCTTGCCTGACAGCGCCCCCGGCCGGACGGTCGCCATCTGGGGACGGCCCGAGGTCGGGTCGTTGTAGATGGAAACGATGGTGGCCATGATGTTCCCGCCGAGGGCCGGGCGGGTCTGGAACAGCACGTTCGGGACCCCCTCGCCCCGCCGCTCGAAATCGGCGACGCGCAGGGCCGAGCAGTCGGCGGTCAGCCCGCAGTCGAGCCGGGCCGACACATACGGGGCGAGCACGCGGCCGGTGAGGGTGGCCGGTGCGACCACGATCTGGGGGCGGAGCTCCCGGATGAGTTCGGCAAGGGCCAGCGCCCGGTCGCGCACGCGGAAGGTCTCTCCGGCCAGCTCGGGCACAAACCAGGCGCGCCTCGCACCACAGGCCGCCAGTTCGTCGGCGATGACCTGCGACGGGCGGCCGGGGACGATCGCCAACGGCTCGACGCCGAGCACGTCCGCCATCCGGGCGCAGGCCGCTATCATCTCGCGGGAGACCGCCGCCAGCCGGCCCTCGGCCGGCTCGCACAGTGCCGCACAGTCGCCCCGGTAATAGCTCTCGGCGGGTTGGTGGGCGGTCGCCGATTGTGCCTCCGCCGGCTCTGGACTTTCGGCCTGGCCGAACGCCGCCCGCCATTCCTCCAGCAGTTCCCGGGCCTGCCGGGGGAACGAGTCGTCGTCCGCCTCGACGGGCTCAGCGGTCTGATGTTTGCGTTCGGGTTCGAAGATATCGACCACGCGGGTCCGCGATCCGTCCAGCCCGATCCGCCGGTCGTCGAGTTCCACATCGTCCCGCCCCCAGACGACGACCTGTGCTTCGTTCGCCCGCTGCATGTCGTCGAGGGTGACGTAGAACGGCAGGTCGGGGCAGAGCTGGGTGCCGGTCGCGACGAACGGACGCCGCCCGGTGCGGACTCGCTGGAATCCGACGGAGTTCAGGCAGGTGAGTTCGAGCCGGCCATCGTCGGCTGCCAGGTCGCGGACGTAGGGATAGAGCGGTGCGTCG
This sequence comes from Planctomycetota bacterium, assembly GCA_003559755.1. Classification (GTDB taxonomy): domain Bacteria; phylum Planctomycetota; class PUPC01; order PUPC01; family PUPC01; genus PUPC01. The sequence continues at coordinate 3,731 of PWKM01000102.1, read as the reverse complement.
AGGCACGAGGCCACCTGGGCGGGGACCTGAGCGGTGTCGCCGTCCGGGGATTGCATCCCCGAGAACACGGCAAAATCCTCGCCGATGATCCCGGCGTCCACCATTTGCCGGACCGCCCGCGACAGGGTGTATGCCGTGGCGATGGTGTCGGCCCCCGCGAACCGCCGGTCGGTGAGCAGCACGGCTCCGTCGGCCCCGTAGGCGATGGCCTCGCGAAGCATGGTAATCGCTCCGGGCGGGCCCATCGACAGGGCCACAATCCGGGTGCCCGGCCGTGCCCGGCGCACGTCGAGCGCCATCCGCAGGGCGACCCGGTCGAGCGGGTTGAACGCCATGTCGAGCCGCGACCGGATCAGCGTCCCCCGCTCGCGGTCCCACGCGTCGGGCGGGATGCGCTCGATGTCCGGCACGAACTTGGCCAAGGTGACGATGTCCATCAGCCGAGCATCTCCTCGGGGACCATGTTGCCCACGTTCAGCACCCGGTTCGGGTCCAATGCCTGCTTGACTCGTGCGATCGCCCTCAGCCCCGGCTCGCCGTACTGCAACAGGAGGTAGGGCTCATCGCGGCCGCCGGCGGGGACGGTCTTCTTGCCCACGCCGTGCTCGGCCGACACGGTACCGCCCATCTCGACCGCGAGGCGGGCCAGCCGTCCATACGCCTTCATGGCCCGGGCCGCCTGCTGTTCGTTCTCGGGCAGATAGTTCAGGTGGACGTGATCGTCGCCGATGTGCCCGAAAATGAGGAACCGGACGCCCGCCGCCTCGGATTCTCGCTCATAGGCGGCCATCATCTCGCGGAACCGGCCGTGGGGGACAGCCATGTCGGACCCGATCTTACCGGTGTGTCTGCGGACGAACTCGTTCACGCCCTCGGGCAGGGCGTGGCGGAACAGGCGGACATCCTCGCGGCGGCCGGAAGGCACCGCCCAGTCGGAGGCCGCTCCGTGCCGTGCCAGCTCGGACCGAAGCCCCTCGAGCAGCCTGCTCGGCGGATAGGGCGAGCCCGACTCGGGCACATACGCCAGCTCGAACAGGATGGCGGCAGCGACCGGGGTCGGGATGTCGGGCCGGGCGTCCCGCATGAACTCGAGTGCCCGCCCCCCGAAATACTCCAGCGACAGGTAATCGAACGGCCGGCCGTCTTCGACGCCGGCATCCACGAAGTCGAGTGCCCGGTCCCGGTCGGGGAAGTAAGCGACCACGGTCAGCGTATGTTCCGGCCGCTCGACCAGGTCAATCTCGATCTCGGTGATCACGCCGAGGAGCCCTTCGCTCCCGATGAACAGGTCGATCGGCTCCATCCCGCGCCGCAGGTGCAGGCCCGCGGCGTTCTTGGTCGCGGGCATCCGGTATTCGTCCGGCCCGGGCAGCGGGACTCGCACGGTTCGCCCGTCGGCCTCGATTGTCAGCTCGTCCGCCTCGGCGGGCGGGTCGCCCCGGCGCACCTCGGCCACTTCGCCGGTCGGCAGGACCACCCGCAGGCGGCGTATCCAGTCGCGGGTCGGGCCGTAGTGGAACGACCGGGCGCCGGAGGCGTTCGTCGCCACCGTCCCGGACAGGTACGCCGACATCTCGGTCGGGTCGGGCGGATAGCATAGCCCATGCCGGGCGAGGATGGCATCGAGCGTCGAGAGGGGGATGGCGGGGGGCGCGATCGCGAGCCGGTTTTCGCGGTCGAGATGGAGGGTGAAACCGGCGGACTCGACGACCTCGAATCCGGGCGGCGGCTCGGACTCGACGCCGACCATCCGCTCGACGGAGAGCACCGCCCCGCCGCCGGCCGGCACGCGGGAGCCGGTTATGCTCGTCCCGCCTGCCGAGAGGGCGAGCCGCTTCCCGGTCTCGTTGGCGTGGCGGAGCACCTCGGCGACCTCCGCCTCCCGTTCGGGCAGGAACAGCTCGTCGGCCCGGCCGTGAAACACGGCCGACTCGTCGCTGAGGTAACTGCGGATGCGGCCCTGGTCGGTGATTCGGGTGACTGCCGGATGGCTCATCTCGACCGGATACTATCACCGCCGCCCCAGCCGGTCAATACCGAGCGGCTGCCCGACCATGATAGCGTACTTCTGCCCGCTGGCGGCGCGAGTGCTCAATCGAGCTCGAGCGCGGTGGCGACCTCCGCGCACAAGGCGAACAACCGCCGCTCCTGTTCCCGCCAGCTCCGGTGGCCGTCCGCTCGCAGCATGTCCCGCGCCCTCTGTACGATCAGTTCGCCGGCCTGCTCGGCCAATGCCGGCTCCAGGCCGTCGTTTTCCAGTGCTTTTCTCAGGAAGGTGATCGCCTCTCGAATCTGGATGCCCTCCCGGAACATCTCGGACCGGGTGGTCGGCACGGGGCCGTCCGGGCCGGGCGCGAGCATCCATGCGACTCCCGCGTTGAACGAGAACTGGCCGCCGGCGACGCCGAGCTGCCGCCATCGGTTCGGTTCGTATTCGAACCGCCACAGGTCCATGGCGATCCGTCCGATCCCGTGGCGTCCACACTGGAGGGTCTTCTCCGGGTTCAGCCGATAGTCTTCGAGCGGGTAGGCCTGTCGGAGCAGCGTGGCGCCTGCCCCGGCCCGTGGGAACGCCAGGTCGATCTTGTCTTTCGTCCACGGGGCGGGGTAATCCCGGCCAGTGCTGTCCGGCCCCGGCTCCCAGATTCGCCCGACGCCCCACACCCATTCGATGCAGGTAACGGGTGCGATTTCGTCGCCCACCCAGTCTTTGTTGGGATGCCCCGAGAACAGCCAGCCGCGGTCGGGCCAGATGGTTTTGAACGCGTTGGCTTCGTCGGGCAGCGGCCCGGAGTCCGACGCGGTTCCGATCCGGGTGACCTCCCACCAGCCGCGCTCTTCCAGCCGTGCCTTCACCTCCGTCAGGACCGGTCGCCAGAATTCGACCAGTTCGTTCTCGCCCTTGAGTGCCTGCTCCATAGTCTCGATCTCGCCTGTCTCCGGATCGAGGACGCTGACCTTGGCGACCACGCTGCCGTCCTCGGGCCGCTCCCTCGAATGGATGGCGTGTGAGACGTCGATCACGAGCACATCGGGCTTGCCCAGCACCTCACCGTACAGGTCCAGGTATCGGTCGAAGACGCTGAAATCCCAGGTGTAGCCATCGTCCTGTCTCACCCAACGCACCATCGACTGGGTGTTGCCGAAGGCGAATGACGGAGCGATCATCGGGATCAAACAGAACTTGTTGCCGAGCGGCGCAGTCAGAGCGAGTCCTTCGCCCATCAGCTCGAAATGCCTGTCCGACCAGAGCGGTACATCGTAGCGGTAAGCGACGGTCTCGTGGGACTGCCACAGGTTGTTGTGGGCGGCCAGGTCCGCTGGGTCGGGCAGTCGCCAGCCGTGGACCTCGATGATGATGGGGACCGAGGCGTCGAGCCCCTCGGCGGTGACTTTCACCGTTCCCTCGTATGTGCCGGGCAGAATGGTCTCGGGGACAGCCACGGTTAGCCAGATCGGTTGCATGGCGACGGTGCTGACGGGTGCCCGGCGTCCTGCCTGGAAGTCCCGGACGGGCACGTCGCCGGGCGGGTCTGTCAAGAGGGCGTCGAAGCGGGCACTGTCCGGCTGTGGGTATCGCACCCGGACGGCGGATGCCGGCAGTGTCTCGTCCGGCCCGGCCAGGTCGCTCACCTCGACCTTCATCCCGGTGATCGGTTCGGGGGAGCTGACCACGAGCCGTGCGGTGAACTCTCCGTTCCGGGCGGCGATCAGTCGGATCGGGGCAGGCG
>PWKM01000080.1 GCA_003559755.1 Planctomycetota bacterium | reverse complement strand
GCCCTGACCCCGGCGATGAGCCCGGCGCCGGCCGAGGCCCGCTGAAGTATCTTTCGGGGAAATGATCGCTCGCATTGCGGGAACACCGGGCAGCGTTTCATCGTGTTTCGTCGATCGGGGAAAAACTCTGCTTTGGTTGGGATTTCTCTTGACATCCGTGTGCGCTTGCCTTATCCTGTGAATAGCGTCACAACTGAATTGGCAAGAGTTGAGCCAGAAGTGAGGGTGTTCACGACTGTGGACCAGAGGATCGCGGAACAGACAATCGGCCGGCTGAGCTTGTACCGGCGCCTGCTCGACACCCTGATGCGGGACTGTGTCGAGCACGTCTATTCGCACCAACTGGCCGAGAAGACGGGGTTCACCTCGGCCCAGGTGCGCCGGGACCTGATGGCCGTCGATACGGCCGGGAATACCCGTCGCGGCTATGATGTCGGCGAGCTGATCCGGGCGATCGACGACTATCTGTACGCCCCGTCGGGCCAGCAGGTGGCCGTGGTGGGCATCGGGAACCTCGGCCGGGCACTTCTGACGTTCTTCTCCGGGCGACGGCCCAAGCTGTCGGTCGTGGCCGGATTCGATGTCGATGAGCAGGTCGTGGATCGCGTGATCCACGGCTGTCGAGTGTACCACATGGACGAGGTGGACCGGGTCGTCGCCGAGGACGAGATCACCCTGGTGATGTTGACCGTGCCGTCGGACGCCGCCCAGCCGGCCGCCGACGCCTGTATCGCCGCCGGGGTGAGCGGCATCCTCAACTTCGCCCCGGCCCGGCTCAAAGTGCCGCCGTCGGTCTATGTGTCACATGTCGACCTCACGATGTACCTGGAAATGGTCGCGTTTTTCGCCAGGCAAAAGGATGGAGACCAAGGTGATTGAAGAAGCCGCTGACATTGAACAAGTATTGCAAAAACACGCCGGGGCCGGTCGGGACCACCTGATCCCCATGCTCCAGGAGGTCCAGGAACGGTGCGGCTACATTTCGAAGCTCGCCGTTTCCCGGATCGGGGACCACCTCGATCTCGCCCCGAGCAAAGTCTACGGGGTGGCCACATTCTACAACCAGTTCCGGTTCCAGCCGAAGGGCAAATACCATTTCATGGTCTGCCGGGGAACGGCCTGTCACGTGAAGGGCTCGCTCAAGGTGCTGGACATGATAACGAAACTGCTCGACCTGGAGCCGGGCGAGACCACCCGCGACCGGCTGTTCAGCTTGGAGGTCGTCGCCTGCATGGGCGCCTGCGGACTGTCGCCGGTGGTCAACCTGAACGGCGAGTTCCACGCCAAGGTCACCCCGAAAAAGCTCGCCACCATCATCAAAGAATGCCGCGAAAGGGAAAACGCAAATGAACAAGACTGACTCGAACCCGGAGACAGAGATGCTCGAACGGTGCTGGAACGAGCCGGTGCAGCCCGCGCCCGAACTGCTGGCACACATCAAGGCGGGACCCTTCAGCAAGGCCGGGACCGATGAGTGGTCCGACATCCTGAAGCAACTGCGGCGGGAGAAGGTGACAAAGCCCGTCATATACGTCGGGGCCGGCACCTGCGGCCTGGGCGCCGGTGCGGGGAAAACGCTCCGAACCATACGCACCTACCTCGATGAGAACGACGTGGACGCCGAGGTGGTGGAAGTCGGCTGCGTCGGCCTCTGCTCCGAGGAGCCCATCGTCGACATCCAACTGCCCGGCCGGGCGCGGGTCAGCTTCGGCAACATATCTGAAGACAACGCCTCGGACCTCCTGGCCTCGGTCATCGGCCGGGAAGCCGTGCCGGGCCACATGGTCCTGGGCCAATATCGCAACGGCGATTCAGGCGAATGGGACGACGTGCCATATCTGGACGAACACCCCTTCTTGGAACGACAACGGCGCGTCGTCCTCGCCTCCAGCGGGATCATCGACCCCACCGACATCGACGAGTACATCGCGCGGGGCGGCTATTCGGCGATGGCGAAGGTCTTCAAGGGAATTACCCGGGCCGAACTCTGCGACCTGGTCGAGGCCAGCGGCCTGCGCGGGCGCGGCGGCGGCGGCTTCCCCACCGGTCGGAAGTGGAAGTTCGCCCTGGAGACCGGCGCCGACCAGAAGTACCTGATCTGTAACGCCGACGAGGGCGACCCCGGGGCGTTCATGGACCGGGCGGTCTGCGAGAGCGATCCCCACCGGCTCATCGAGGGCATGCTCCTCGCCGCCTATGCATTCGGCGCGACCAAGGCCTATATCTACATCCGGGCCGAATATCCGCTCGGAGTCGAGCGCCTGACCGAGGCGATCCAGCGGGCGACCGACTACGGCCTGCTCGGCCGGAACATCCTCGACAGCGGGAACGATCTCGAGATCGTGATGAAGATGGGCGCCGGCGCGTTCGTGTGCGGCGAAGAGACCGCGCTGATCCACAGCGTCGAGGGCAAACGCGGAATGCCCCGCCCGAGGCCGCCGTTCCCCGCCGTCCGGGGGCTGTTCGACAAGCCCACCATCATCAATAACGTCGAGACCCTCAGCAACCTGCCCGGGATCATCGAGCGGGGCAGCGAGTGGTTCAGCTCGATGGGCACCGAGGGGAGCAAGGGCACGAAGGTCTTTGCCGTCTCGGGGACCGTCCGGCGAACCGGGCTGGTCGAGGTGCCGATGGGCACCACGCTCCGCCAGATCGTCTTCGATATTTCCGGGGGCATCCCCAACAACAAGCGCTGCAAGGCCGTCCAGATCGGCGGGCCGTCCGGCGGCTGTGTGCCCGAGGCGCATCTCGACATCGAGGCCGACTACGAGGTGCTGAAAGAGTTCGGCGCGATCATGGGGTCCGGCGGGCTGGTCGTCGTCGACGAGTCCACCTGCATGGTCGATTTCGCCAAGTTCTTCATGGAATTCATCCAGAGCGAGAGCTGCGGAAAGTGCATCCCCTGTCGCGAAGGGACCCGCCGGATGCTCGAGATGCTCCAGGCGATCACCCGGCCCCGGCGCAGCGAAACCACTCACGATGCACTGCTTCGCTTCCAGGGGATCATGCGCCTGAGCAAGCTGGCCCAGACGATCAAAGAGACCAGCTTGTGCGGGCTGGGCCAGACCGCCCCCAACCCCGTCCTGAGCACCCTGCGCTGGTTCCGCGACGAATACGAGGCCCACGTGTTCGAGCGGGCCTGCCCGGCCGGGGCGTGCAACGAACTGGTCGGAGCCCCCTGCCAGAACACCTGCCCGGTCGGCACCGAGGTCTGGCGCTACGTCGCCCACATCGCACGAGGTGAATACGAAGACGCCTATCGCGTCATCCGACAGGCCAACCCGCTCCCCTCCATCTGCTCGCGGGTATGTCATCACCCCTGTGAGCAGAACTGCCGGGCGTGTACCACCGGCGGCGAGCCCATCGCGGCCCGTACACTGAAACGGTTTGTTGTGGACCGGGTCGAGCCCGACTCGATGGTGCCGCCCGTGGTCCCGGCCGGCCCCGATGCGGCCCGCATCGCCGTGATCGGAGCGGGCCCCGCGGGCCTGACCGCCGCCAACTGCCTGGCGTCGATCGGCCATCGGGTCACCGTGTTCGAGCGCGAGGACCGGCCGGGCGGGATGCTCGTCTCTGCGATCCCGGAATACCGACTGCCTCGTGAGCTCCTCGCCAAGGAGATCGACGCCCTGCTCAACGAGAATGTCGAGGTCCGGTACAACACCGAGCTGGGGCGCGACATCACCGTCGACGGCCTGTTGGATGACGGCTATAAGGCCGTGTTCCTCGCTCTCGGTTCGCATCAGAGCAGGAAGCTGGGGCTTCCGGGAGAGGACGCCGAGGGCGTGATCCCGGGGGTTCAGTTCCTCAAGGCGCACAACTTGGAAGACACCCCTCTCGCCCGGGGCCGCGTCGGGATCATCGGCGGCGGGAACTCCGCGATGGATGCAGCCCGCCTGGCGTTCCGACAGCCGGAGACGGAGAGCGTCCATATGTATTATCGCCGGACGCGGGCCGAGATGCCGGCATACGCCGAGGAGATCGAGGCCGGACTCGCCGAGGGGATCGAGATCGATGAACTGGTGACGCCGGTCGAGGTGATTGTCCGCGACGGCAAGCTCGCCGGGATGCGCTTCATCCGCAACGAATTGGGCGAGCGCGACGCGTCGGGCCGGCGGAGCCCCGTCCCCGTGCCCGGATCGGAGTTCGAGGTGGAGCTCGACACTCTGATCGTCGCCATCAGCGAAAGCCCCGAGCCGGAAGGGCTGGCCGATCTGGCCACGACCCGCTGGGGGACGCTGTCGGTGAACGAGGAGTCTCACTTGACGAACCGTCCGGGCGTGTTTGGCGGCGGCGACGTAGTCAGCGGTCCGGGCACGGTGATCGAGGCGATCGCTGCGGGCAAGAACGCCGCGTTGATGATCAGCCGGTATGTCGAGGGCAAGCTGCTCAAGACGCTGCCCAAGGTCAAGCTGCCTTCCACTTATATCGAGCCCGTCGAGGTCTCCGAGGACCAGGAGTCGGCAGCCAGGGTCGAGCCGCCGGAGCTCCCGCCCGAGGAGCGGCGCAAAAGCCACGCAGAGGTGGAGTTGTGCATCAGCGAGACGGCCGCGCTTTGCGAGGCCCGGCGCTGCCTGCGGTGCGACCTCGATTTTACCCAGCCCAGCCAGAAGGCAGGAACATAAACCAAGCAACCCCGAGGGAAACGAATGATTGAGCTTGAAGTCGACGGCAGGCAAATCGAAGCCCGCCAGGATGACACGATCCTCAGCGCCGTGACAAGACACGGCATAGACATCCCGACCCTCTGTCACATGGAGGGACTCCCGCCCAGCGGCGCGTGCCGACTGTGCGTCGTCGAGGTCGAGGGGAACCCCGCGCTGGTGCCGGCCTGTTCATCGGCCGTCGCCTCGGGGATGAAGGTCCGAACCCACACCCCGCGAGTGCTCGATGCCCGGCGGACCATCGTCGAACTGCTGCTCGGCAGTCACCCCGACGATTGCCTGTACTGCGCCCGGAACGGCAAGTGTACCCTCCAGGACCTGTCCGAGAACCTGGGCGTTCGCCAGCGTTTGTATCGCAGTGAGAGGACAGTCCGGCCGACCGATGTGTCGAGCCCGTCCATCACCCGCGACCCCGACAAGTGCATCCTGTGCGGACGGTGTGTGCGGGTGTGCGAGGAAATCCAGAGCGTGTCGGCGATCGATTTCGCCGGCCGCGGCTGCGAGGCGATGATCTCGACCGCGTTCGACCGCGGCCTGAACCTGTCCACCTGCGTCAACTGCGGCCAGTGCATCGTCGCCTGCCCAACCGGTGCTCTCCGGGAGCGTTCCTACGTGGACGAGGTGGTCGCGGCGCTGGCGGACCCCGAAAAGATGGTGGTCGTCCAGCACGCCCCCAGCATCTCGGTCACACTCGCCGAGGAGTTCGGAACGAAGGCGGGCCAGGACGTGGACGGGAAGATGGTGGCAGCGTTGCGCTACCTCGGGTTCGACCGGGTGTTCGACACCAGTTTCACCGCCGACCTGACCATCATGGAAGAGGGCTCCGAGCTGGTCCAGCGGATCAAGAACGGCGGGCCGCTGCCGATGCTCACCAGTTGCTCGCCCGGCTGG
>PWKM01000323.1 GCA_003559755.1 Planctomycetota bacterium | reverse complement strand
GGAAGACGGGTTCGATGTCCCCCCGCCCCTGGAGTCCGAGCCGAAGAGCGCCACAGAAACCCTCACGGAACAAGTTGCCCGTGAGATGGAGGCCGCCTCGGAAAAAGAGAGAGACCCTCTCCGCCAATTGGGGGCATTGGCCGTTTCCCTCGTTCTTTTCGTCAGCTTGGGGCTGTTTCGATGGTCCATGGCGGGGGTTTTGCTCCTCGTCGGTGTCCTTCTTGTTCACGAACTCGGGCATCTTATCGGAATGAAGCTCCTGAAGTACAAAGACGTCCGGATGTTCTTTGTTCCGTTCTTCGGAGCAGCCGTGTCGGGGACCGAGACGGAGCCCAGCGCCCAGAGAAACGCCATCGTGTCACTTCTCGGCCCCGTGCCGGGCATTCTCATTGGTGTAGTAACGGGCATTGCCTATCTGAGGACGGAGCAGCCCCTGTTGGCCGATGCCACTCGTACATTTCTCTTCATCAACACGTTCAATCTGCTTCCTTTCCACCCTCTTGACGGGGGGCGTTTCTTCGATGCCGTATTGTTTTCCCGTCACCCCAAGCTCGAGATTGGATTCAAGATTCTGGCCGCTCTGGCTCTGGCCGGGCTGGCCGTGATACTCCAATCCGTGTTCATAGGTATCTTTGCCTTCTTCGTCTTCACCTCGCTCTGGGCCACCTATCGTTCCGCCAGCATCGCACACGAGATGAGGAATCAGGCGGATTCTGTTTCCGACGCGGCTTCACAGCAGATTCCGCGCGAGCGGCTCCACCAGATCGTCGGTATGCTGCAAAGGAAGCTGTCCGGCGAGCAGCTGAAGCCCAAATTCCTCGCGACATACGTCGAGGGAATCTGGCAACGAATCCGATCCCGTCCGTGCAAGGTCGTCCCCGCGATGGGTTTGTCCCTGTGCTACGCGTTTTTCATTCTATTTGGCATTGGCTCCGCAATTGTCTTTGAAGTGGTTGTCGGGGAGGAGACCGAACTCGTCTATCGCACGTTACCGAGCGGAGAAGTCGTCCAACTGCAGGTGACCTCCTTTCACGGACGGAGGACTTCAGAGACGCAGGTCAACAACGCGGGCCTTTTTGATGGGAAACAGGTGACTTGGAACATACTCACCGGAAACAAGACCAAGGAGGGGCATTGGAAAAACGGATTCTGGCATGGCAAGTGGAAGTTCTGGGACTCACAGGGACAGCTTGTGGAAATCCTGGAATATGATATGGGCCAAGTGAGCCGGTATTCGAAAGTGATCGACGGAGTCGTGACGCAGTTGCCGCTCGAAGAGTTGCCGCGGATGAGAAGAATAGGGCAGAGATCTCCAGAAGGAGTTAGTCTGAAACAAGAACAATAATATCCGTCGAGGTCGAGTAAACGGGGCGGCGGGTTCCGGCGGTCAGTTGTCCGCCAGTTGGTGCGCCCCGAGGTCGGGCGTGTCGCCGCGCGGCCGACCGTCGATGTCGGTCTCGGCCTCGTCCGTCGGGGCGGCCCGGCCGATGGCGTTGACCGCCTCCGGGGTCAGGCGCAGGTTCCCGCGGGCGGGGTCGACGAAGTAGCCGGTCATCGGCTCGACCCGGTTGTTCTCGACGGTCACCTCGCCGATATCCGCCCCGATGCGGATACCGGGCCCGCTCAGGAGGTTGTTCCGGAGGACCAGCCCGTCGTTCGCAAAGACGGCCCGCACGAGCCGATGCAGGCGGCTGTCCGGCTCATGCACGGTGTTGTGCACGATCCGGCAATCTCGCGTGTGGATGGCGACGATCCCGCCCTGTGGTGCCCGGGTGATGAAGTTGTTTCTGACCATCATGTTCTCGGCGTGCCGCAGCTCCCCCCGTCCGCTGGCGTTGCCCAGTGCGATCCCCAGGTCGCAGTCGATGATGATGTTCCGCTCGACGACCGAATCGCGGGTGTGGTGCCAGAGGAAGATGGCCCCGCGCCCCTCGCGGGTCCTGCCCCGGATGCCCACGAACACGTTGTCGCTGATCGTCCATCCGCTCGCTCGCATGACGTCGATCCCGCCGATGTAATTGAAGCCGAACCGCTGCCCCTCGTTCCCGTCCTCGTAGGGGTCGTCGCCCGGACGTTTGGGCCGGTCGTTATAGAACAGGCAGTACTGGATGCGCGAGCCCTGGTTGTACTGGGGCCGGCCGTCCTTGTCGGGGATGCCGGGGCCTTTGACGTGCCGCTGCCAGGCGTTCCGGCTGACCACGTTGTAGATCGTCGCCCGATGCACGTCGTGGTCGGAGTTGATCTTGATCGCGTTCCAATAGACGTTGGCGACGGTGAGGTCGGCGACGGTCACCCCGGTCGCGTAGCTGATGCAGACGCCCTCGCCGTGCCGGCTCTCCGCGAAGTCGAGCACGACCTTCGACCGGTCGCCCGACTCGCCCCGCAGCGTCGCGCCGTCGGTCCGGAGGTGAAGCGAGCGGGGCATCTCGTAGCGGCCGTCGGCGACGAGGACCGTGCCGCCCGGCTCCAGGTTCGCCACCGCGTCGAAAATCTGCCGGACCGTCTCCGCCCGGAGAACCTGGCCCTCCGGCGCCGGCAGGGGCGGGGCCTGGGGCAGCCAGTCCTGATCGATCAGCTCCGCCGGCGAAAGCTCGCCCGCCGCGGACGCCACGGCGAACACACAGAGAACCCCGAACACCGCCACGCACCTTCGCAGCATCGTACTCTCCTCCACAGGTCGCCCGCCATTATAGCCCGTTCCGCCACCTCCGTACACACGCTTGCCCGTCGTCCGGTTCGTTATCGGGGTGTTATCAGTGCCTGGATGTCGATGGGGCGGCCGCCCTCGGCGATGGACTGGTTGGCGGCGGCCCCGATGAGGACGGCCTGGACGGCCTGGTCCAGCGATGCCATCCGGTCGTTCGGCTCGAGCGCCCAGTCGCGAGCGAAGAAGTCGTGCCGGAGCTGCGGGTCGGCCCCGCCGTGCCCGCCTGTGACCCGGTCGATGGGGACGTCGATCGCGCCCTCGGCCGGCAGGTAGAGCTTGAGCCACTCGGTCGCGATCTCCTCGATCCCGGGCAGGTGCTGGCTGCCCGCGGCGAACCCGGTGGCGCTGCGCCCGAAGTACTCGAGCCGCCCCTCCGTCCCCTCGATCACCACTCGCTGCGACTCGTAGGGGCAGTATGCGGTCAGGGTGTAGCTGCACTCGATCCCGTTCTCGTAGCGGATGAGCACGCCCATCTGGTCGTAGATATCGACCTCGGGGTCGAACACGCAGCCGTCGCGGTGGTACCCGTCGGCCGATTCGGCCTCGCGATACAGCTTCCGGTAGGTGTCGCGTCGGAAGATGTCCACGTGGAAGTCGCACTCGTCGGTGTGGGGGCAGTTGCTGCACCTTGGCCCCCGGAGCGGCCCGTTGCTGCCGTAGAACCGGAGCGAGCCGTGGGCGGCCACTCGGGCCGGGGCGGAGTCGGCCCACCAGTTGACGCAGTCGAAGTGGTGGCAGGCCTTGTGGACGAGCAGCCCGCCGCTGTCCGCCATCCGCCGATGCCACCGTCGGAAGTAGTCGGCCCCGTGACACCGGTCGAGCGTCTCGTCGAACTGGATGAACAGCGGGGTGCCGATCCGCCCGGCGCGGACCAGCTCGCGGATTTTTGTGTCGGCGGCCCCGTAGCGGGCGTTGTGTGTGACCAGGCAGGTGGCGTCGCTCGCCCGTTCGGCGGCGAGGATGTCGCGGCACTGTTCGGCCGTGGTGCACAGCGGTTTCTCGCTGATCGCCCGTTTGCCCGCGTCGAGCGCCCCGACGACGTACTCGGCGTGGGTGCAGTCCCTGGTGGCGACGATGACCGCGTCGGGGTCGGTCGCTCCCATCATATCGGCGAAGCTGGTGAACTGCGGGATGTCGAGCCCGGCCTCGGCGGCGGCCGCCGTCATCCGCAGCGGGTTGATGTCGCACAGGGCGACCAGCTCGGCCGTGTCGGGGAAATCGGCGGCCAGGGGGCGGGCGAACATGCCCAGCCCGCGGTTGCCGGTGCCCACCAGTGCGTAGCGTTTCTTCTCCATCTGCACCTCCTCGTCGGATTGGAAAGATGGCGGATTCTAGTCGAGCGGGGCCGCACCATCAAGTGGCCGGAGCGATCGGGCTTTCCCGCCGGGGGTTCCGGCACCGGTCGAGGACGCCGCCCGGTCCGGATCGGGGCGGGCCTACAGGTGCGAGAGGATGAGGTTGGTATCGACGTATCGTGCCACCATCTTTTGTGCGGCGGCGATCTTGTCGACGTCGGTCGGCTCGATCTTGAACACGATCTCGTTGATGCGGCGTGCGGCGGTCGCGGTGTCCTCGTTGGACAGCAGCACGGGCAGCCGTGCCTGGCGTAGGCGTTCCATGATCCGTCCGGGCGGGACCAGCCCGCCGGTCAGCACGAACCCCGCCAGCCGGGGCGGGCCGTCGCCCATGTGCTCCTCGATGCAGACCTTGAGGTTGTCCGTCCGGTCGCCCGGGGTAATCACCAGGGTGCGGTCGTGCAGGTACTGGCGCATGTGTTCCGGCTTCATCGCCGCCACGATCTGCTGCTCGACCCGGTTCTGGAGGTGGTCCTCGCCGGCCAGGAGTTCCAGCTTGACGTGCTCTTTGATCTGGCCGACGGTGGGATAGGTCAGGTCTTCCTCGAACGGGGCGCAGCCGACGAGCCGCATCCCCATGTTGCCCAGCCCGGCGGTGACCACCCGCTTGACCTTGTCGAATTTCGCGGGCAGCACCTTGTTCAGGACCGCCCCGATGGTCGGGACGCCCCGGGATGCGAACAGGGCGGCGCTCAGCGCGATCTCGTCGATGGGCCGCCCGATCCCCCCGCCCGAGACGATGAGGGCCTTACAGGCCAACGCCTCGGCGACGTCCGCGTTCGACAGGCCGAAGCAGGCCCCGACGCCGGCGTGCCCGGTTCCCTCGATGATCATCACATCCTTCCCGTCGGTCAGCCGGGCGTAGCTGTCCTGCACCTGCCGCCGCAGCCGGAGCCGGTCCCGGGCGAAGATGTGCTCCTCGGTAAATCCGCGCTCGACGATGATCGGGCTCATGTCGGTGAGTGCGCCGTCGGTGTGGAAGGTGTCGCGGATGAGGGCGACGTCCTCATCGACCTTGTCGCCGTCGACGACCACGTAGATCTGGCCCACCGGCTTCATGAAGCCGGCCCGGAGCCCGCGGTCCCGCATCGCCCGGAACAGCCCGAGGGCCGCCGTCGTCTTGCCCATGTGCTGCCCGGTCGCTGCGATATAGAGGGGCTGATATTTCACCGGCGTCGTCCTCTCGGCCTGACGGTTCAGATGCATCGAGATTCTAGAAGGCGGCCCGCGTCCGCGCAAGGCCGACGCCCAAATCAGGTCCAAAGCAATGGGCGACATATCCGGTTTTGCGTGGGCATTTTCCGTCTTTTGAGCGGGCCGGGAAATCCGGTGCCCGTTTGCCAGAACCGCGATGATGGTTCCCGGCTTGACACCGGCGGGCGCTCCTCTTACCATCCCCCGCAAATCGTTGACCAACTCCGCCGGGTGCGCCGACGGTGACGGACTTCCCGCCGCACGCCCCGTACACGAAGGGAGGATGACTTGCATCGAATCGACCTG
>PWKM01000043.1 GCA_003559755.1 Planctomycetota bacterium | reverse complement strand
TACATTATGCACCTATTATAGCACAACTGCCGAATCGACAAAGCGAACCCGCTTCGATACGACCGGGCAGGGACAAGGAGGATCTGATGCGCCCCCGAAGGCAGCGAACCGCACAGGAAGGAAGGGCCGTTCTGAGTTGGGAATTGGACCAAAAAATAAACTGGCTGCAGGAGTCGCACATGGTATAATGTCGCCGTCTACTAACAAGGAGGAGGAAATCGATGGGGTTCTTTGATCGGTTATCGAACGGTTGGAGTCTGGCCTGGCAGAGCGTAAAGATCGTTTGGGCGAACAAGAAGCTAATGGTGTTCCCCGTCGTATCGGCGGTATTCCTGATCCTCGTGCTCGGCTCGTTTGCAGGCGGATTGTATGGCGTCGGTTTGTTCGAGTTCTTCTTCGAGGAGGAAGGCGAGCTGACTGCCGGCCAGCAGACGCTGAGCTACGTCCTCCTGTTCGCGTTCTATTTCATCTCCTATTTCATCATTATCTTTTTCAACATCGGGCTGATCCATTGTGCGAATTATGCGCTCAACGGGGCTGATTTCAGCATTGGCACCGGGCTGTCGTTCAGCTTCTCCCGCATCGGAGCGATTGCCACCTGGGCGCTGGTGTCGGCCACGGTCGGCGTGATTCTGCGTATGATAGAGCAGCGGAGCCAGCGGGTGATGCAATTCGTGGTCAGTCTGCTCGGTATGGCGTGGTCGATCCTCACCTTCTTCGTGGTCCCGGTCATCGCCTACGAGAAGCTCGGCCCGTTCGCCTCGATCAAACGGTCGGGCGCCCTGTTCCGGCGGACGTGGGGCGAGCGGGTCGGTGCCCGTTTCGCCTTCGGCCTGATCGGCTTCCTGCTGACCTTGCTGATCGCGCTTCCGGTGGGTTTGCTGTTGGGGCTGGTTCATCCGATCGCCGGCATTGCCGCCGGGTTCATCTGCCTGCTGATCATCAGCGTTCTGACGGCGACCGCCCAGACAGTGTTCAAGGCCGCAGCTTATCAGTATGCGATCGGCCGCCCGGCCGAGTCGTTCTCCTCCGAAGAGCTTCAACACGCGTTCGCACCCCGGTAAGCGGGCTGCCGCGACAGGAGAAGGAGGCACCTCGCCAGTTGCGACTACAGATCAGCGAGTTGAAGGAGCCGGATTACCCACGGGCTTCCGAGATCGTCGCCGTGAGCGTCCGCACATTCTGGCTCGATCATTACGACCCGACAGTCATCGAGGCGGTGGTCGAGCAGAACACCCCGGAGCGGATCGGCGAGCGAAGCTTGCGCCAGGACGATTTTCTGGCCAGGCAGGGCGGCCAGGTCGTGGGGTACGCAGCGGTCAAGCAAAACGAGATCGGTCACCTGTTTGTCCGGCCCGAAGCCGCCGGGCAGGGAGTGGGCACCGCACTGGTCGCCTATTGCAACGAGGTGATCCGTCAGGGCGGCTATGACACCGCGAAGGTGTACGCCAGCCGACCGGCCATCGCGTTCTACGCCAGGCAGGGGTTCCTGGCCGACGGGGAGAAGGCGTTCGAGCTGAAGCCGGGGGTATTTCTCGAGTCGGTCCTGATGACCAGGCCGTTGGAAGACTGACGGCCCCGGGCTTATCGCCCCAGTGCGTCCTTCACCCCGCGTATGGCCTCGACAATCGGCAGGTGCTGCGGGCATTGCTCCTCGCACTGTCCGCACTCGATACACTTCTCCAGTTCGTCTTCCAGCCGCTTGCCTTCCTCGGCATATCTGGCCCGGAGCCACTCGACCAGATTTGCGTCCTCGCCTGCATAAATCGCGAAGTCGCGCTTCATCTCCATGAAGGCGGACGGGTCAAAGTCGTTCGGACAGTCGTGGCAGTAGGCGCAGCCGGTGCAAAGCCCTTCGCCGCTGATCCCGTCGTCCTCCATCCGCTCGATGAGTGCCCGGCGAAAATCCTCGGTCAGTTCGTCCGGACGTTCGACGGCCCGGAGATTCTCCTCCAGCTCTTCCACCGTGGCGCAGCCGATGAGCGAAGTGCTGATCCGCTCGTCGGCGAGGAGGAAGCGGAGTGCTCCGTAGGATGGGCCGGCCCCCCGGTGTCGGAGGAAGGCAAGCTTCTTGTCGCTGTGTTTGGCGAGCGGGCCGCCGCCCAGCGGGTTCATAATGATAACCCCGACGCCGTTCTCGGCTGCGTATTGTATCTGGGGTTCCTCTTTGCGGCTCCCGAGGTTATAGCTGATGGTGGCGCAGAGGAACTCGCCGGTATCGACCGCTGCCCTGAACGCTTTCGGGGACCCGTGGAACGTGAAGCCCACGCCGAGCTTGATCAATCCGTCTTCCTGTGCTTTACGGATGCCCTCGATGAAGCCACCCTTTTCCAGGGCGGTCTCGACGGTCTCGACCGTATCCAGACCCCACAACTGATAGAGATCGAAATAATCGAGCTGCAGTTTGTCCAGGGTCTCATCGATCCGTCGGCGGACCGTATCGGCCGGGTTTGCTTTGGCCCAGAACGACTTTGACGAGAGCACGGCTTCGTCCCGGCGGTCGCGGATGGCGTCCGCCACCCACTGCTGGCTCTTCCCGTCGAGGTATCCGGTCGAGGTGTCAATATAGTTCATCCCGCGATCGAGGCCGCGGTTGATGATCTGGTGGCATTGCTCTTCATTTGCCCAGCGCATGGTACCGAAGCCGAGCGCCGCAACTTCGATCCCCGAATTGCCGAGCGGGCGGTATATCATCGAATCGTCCATTATCGTCCTTATTGCTTCCTTTTCTCACAGGAATTCGGCCGAGGATATTATGCGCACCTCATCGGCTGTTTCAAGGCAGAGTGCGGCATATTCCTCGACCCGAGGGGCTGACGCCCCCGCCGGGCCTGCCGGTGATGTGCAGAAATCATTGACGTATAGGTTTCAACTGCTAAGATATGACTGGTCAATGCGGAAGTGCGCCCGGTGTGGTCGGGGTATTGCCGGGCCTGGTGCAGGCCTTTCGGAGAAGGGATAACCATTATATGGGGGCGGGCCATTGACAATCGGACATTGGCTATTTCTTGTTCTATCCGGCTCCGTGATCCTCATCGCAGGCGTATGGGCAGTCATACGCGAGCTGCGCGAGGAGGGGTTCATGGTCGGGACCTGGGCCCTTCGTGTGTTCTTCCTCCTGGTGTCTGCCGGGGTCGGGTATGCGATCCCCGAGTTTGCCCCTCGCCTTCAGGAACCGCCCATCTACCTCGACCCGGTGTTCTCGATGGTGGCTTGCCTGCTACTTTATCTCATCGTGTTATCCGCCGAGGTGTTCGCCGGCACCCTCAATATCTCGGTGTTCGTGTTCGGCGGGATGATCGGGATTATCGTGGCCCATTTCGCTTACTACCTCATCGTGCTGGTGATGGAGCCGGTGATCGCCGGAGAATACGCGGCCGAGGTGTGGGAGGATTACCGCCTCACCATTAAGATGCTCCTGTCGCTGATGTTTGCATATCTGTTCGTGATGCTGGTGTACAAGAACCGAGATCGGTTCAACTTCATCATCCCCTACGTCGAGTTCCGGCGTGAACAGCGCGGCGGGGCGGCTCTTCTGGTCGATACCAGCGCAATCATCGATGGCCGGCTCGCCGAAATCGGCAAAACTGGGCTCATCGAAGGGCCTCTGGTCGTACCTCGGTTCGTCCTGCGCGAGATGCACCAACTGGCCGATTCCGCCGATAAGCTCAAGCGAGCTCGGGGGCGGCGGGGGATTGACATTCTCAATCAACTGCGGAAGAGCCGGGATATCCCCGTCCAGATCGACGAGGGGCGCGTGCCCGGTACTCCCGACGCCGACTCCAAGCTGATCCGGCTCGCCGAGACGCTCGGCGCCAAGATTCTGACCACCGACATCAATCTCAGCAAGATCGCCAACGTGCAAGGCATCCCCGTCATCAACATCAACGAGGTGGCCCGGGCCGTCAAGCCCGCTGTGCTGCCCGGCGAGACGCTCACACTGGAACTCATACGACCGGGCGAAGCGCCCGACCAGGCGGTCGGATACATGGACGACGGTACGATGGTCGTGGTCGAAGAGGCCCGCGACCGGATCGGGGAAGAAGTCGCCGTGGTGGTCATCCGCCTGCTCCAGACCTCTGCAGGGCGAATCATCTTCGCCCGGCTCAACGAGGATGCCGAAGACGTCGCCCGGCGGAAGCGGGGCAGCCAATGATCCCCGTCGGCGACCCGTCGCACCGGCTGGGATTGATCCTTCCCGCCGCAGGCAGCAGCACCCGCATGGGAGACGGGCCGCGCAAGCCGCTCATCGAGATCAACGGCCTGCCCGTCCTCTGCCACACACTCCGCCGCTTCCGGCACCTGTCGAGCGTTGAACAGGTGGTCGTGGTGGCGCACCCGGAGGACCTGGACGTGTGGCGTCGGCGATACTGGCCCTGCCTCCGCGACCTGGGCGTGACCGAACTGGTACCCGGCGGAGGGTGCCGCCAGGAATCGGTCGCCCGTGGTCTGGCGGCGCTCCGACCGGACATCGACATCGTGCTCATCCACGATTCGGTCCGCCCCTTTGTCTCGCGAACAGCCATCGACGAAGCGGTCCGGGCGGCTATCGAGCACGGGGCCGCCCTGGTGGCGATGCCCCTGTCGGACACGGTCAAGCGGGTCAGCGGCGACCGGGTGGCCGAGACCGTTTCGCGCGCGGACCTCTGGGGTGCCCAGACGCCCCAGGTCTTCCGGCACCCGCTGATCCGAAAGGCCCTCGAGGCCGCCTTCGCGGACGGGGTCGAGGCCACCGACGACGCCCAACTCGTCGAGCGGCTGGGTGGGGAGGTGAAGATCGTGCGGGGCAGCCACCTGAACCTCAAACTGACCACACCCGAACACATTCGGCTGGCGGAGGTGATGCTCGGCCGGCGGGAACCTGCGACAGACAATGGATCCTGACGCTCGAACCGAACGTACCAAACGTCGGCGCACCTGGCGGTTCGGCGTGGCGGTCGGGCTGTCCGCCCTGTTCCTCCTCAGCGTCTTTGCGACGACGGGGCCGGGCATCACCTGGGACGAGCCGGCGTATGTCGCCGGCGGATACCAGTATGTCCTCTGGCTCAGGCGGCCGCGGATCGAGACGATTGACCAGTATTGGGTCGTCAACCACGAGCATCCGCCCGCAGCCAAGCTCGTGTACGGTGTGCTTGCCTCCCTCGAGGCCGGCCACACACTCCTGGCGTTGCTGACCGCACGCATTGGCGCGGCCCTGCTCTTCACCATACTGGCCGGACTGACGTATGCGTTTACCGCCCGCTATTTCGGGCGGCCGACCGGTGCGCTGGCCGGGCTGTCGCTGGTGCTGATGCCCCGCGTCTTCGGGCACGGCCACCTGGCGGGTCTGGATATGCCGGTCTCCCTGGCCTGCCTCGCTGTGGTGGCGGCCTTCGCCCGGATCGAGAGCGGCCGCCGGTGGGCTGTCCTGGCCGGTGCTCTGTGGGGCGTGGCATTGCTTACCAAGCTCAACGCCATCTTCCTGCCGGTCCTGCTCATACCGTGGGCGATGTGGGTGTTCCATAAGAAGGCGGCGGGGCCGTGCCTGCTGTTCCTGGCCACCGGCGCCGTCGTGTTCTTTCTCGGCTGGCCGTGGCTCTGGCCGCAGCCCGTGGAGCGGACACTCAATTATGCGTTGGACAAGGCCGAGCGGCTCGAGCCGAACGGCCTGCACAGGCCCGACCGGCCCACGAGTGTGCCGGTCCACTATCTCGGTCGAACCTATCACGACCGGCCGGCCCCGTGGCATTATCCGCTGGTCCTCACCCTGGTGACGGTACCGGCGGGCCTGCTGGTGTTTGCCGGAATCGGCTGTCGTGCGGCGTGGAAGGCACGGACCAGGGTCGAGGTTCTCGTCCTCGGCGGCGGCCTCCTCCACCTGCTCGTCTTTGTCATACCATCCGTCCCGAAATACGACGGAGTGCGCCTGTTCCTGCCGGCGTTTCCATTCATCGCATGTCTGGCCGGGATCGGTGCGGCCGGCGTGTGGCGATGGCGGGGCCGGGCCGGACAGGGGATCGTGTGCGCTGTTTTCGTTCTCGCCGCCGGGATGCTGGTCTGGACACACCCCCACGAGTTGGCCTATTACAACGGACTGGTGGGCTGGGCGCCCGGGGCAAGGGCTCTGGGATTCGAGACCACGTACTGGGGGGGCACAATCAACGCGAGGGTGATGGCCGAGGTGAACGAACTGTGCCCCGAGGGCAGTACCCTCGCCGTCTGGCCGCCCTATATGCACATGGCCAAAGACGAACTCGACGCGTTGCCCTGGATGGGACCCGGACTCCACTGGGACAAGGAGTGGCGGCCGGGCATGCCGACGCCCGACTTCCTGCTGGTATTCGAGCGGCAGGGCTACATAGGGGAAGGGACCAGGCAGCTTATGGGGCAGGGCACGACGCTGCGTGAGTGGACCTACCTGGGCGTGCCGCACACCCGGCTGATCCAGATGCGATAGGACGACGCCGTGCGCGGCCGGCTCACCGGCCCATTGCTCACCCGGAGCGGGCGTCCGCGTCCTGCCCGTTCTCGACCGGCTCCAAGTGGACCACGACGTCCACCAGCTTGGCGATGTCCGACAGCATCCGCTCCTTGACCTGCTCGGCGATCTCGTGTCCCTGGCGGACGGTCAGGTGTTCCGAGACCCCGATGTGCAGGTCGGCGTGGACGCCGCCGCCCACGTAGCGGGTCCGAACGGCGTGTACCTCCTTCACCCCCGCCGTCTCCGATGCGACCTGCTCGATCCTGTTCCTCATGCTCGGCGGCGCGGCGGTATCGACCAGCTCCTTCAAGCTCGGCCATCCGATCGACCAGGCGACGCGAAGGATCAGGACCGATACGACGATGGCCGCCACGTGATCGACGAACGCCCAGGCGGGGTCGATCTTTCCCACCAGCACCGCGATCACGACCGGCACGGAACTGAAACTGTCCGACCGATGATGCCAGGCGTTGGCGATTAAAGCAGGCGACCGGTGCTTCCGGCCGACGGCCCGCGTCCACCGGAAAATCAGCTCCTTGATAACAATGGCCGCCGCGGCCGCGACCAGCGCGATCCAACGGGGCGGAGGATGAGGGTCCACAATGCGCTCGAGCGCATCGTAGGTGATCCCGATCGCGATCAAGGCGAGGAACGCCGCAATGACGAGCGATGCGACTGTCTCCATGCGCCCGTGCCCGTGCGGATGGCTCTCGTCGGGCGGGCGGGACCAATAGCCGATGCCGATCAGGACCACCGCGTCGGTCGTGGAATCGGACAGACTGTGCGCCCCGTCGGCGACCAGCGCGTGGCTGTGGCCCACCAGTCCGCAGACGATCTTGAGCCCGGCGAGAAACAGGTTCGCCACAATGGCGGCAAGCGTGACACGCCGGGCTTCCCGGGTCGCCGACCGATGAGCTTCATGCCCTTCTCTCTCTGCCATCATGACGGTAGCGTAACACCGGAATCAAGCTCCGGCAAGTGCCCGGCCCCCGGATGTCCGGCGGCGGACACCGCGCCGGCCCGTCGGCTACAAGGGCAGGAACAGGCGAACGACATTGAAGTAGATGATGAGGCCGGTGATGTCCACCGCGGTTGTCAGGGCGGGGCTGGCAACCACAGCAGGGTCGAGCTTGAGCGCGGATGCGCCAAGGGGGAGGATGGCGCCGATGAGCGTGGCGGAGATGACCTGGATGCCCAGTGCGACAGCGATGGCAACCGCGACGACATGCACCGAGATGGCCATCTCGGCCTCGGGGCTGAAAAACCATACCCGCCCGAAACAGATGATCGCCAGCATGAGAGCCAGCATGATGGATACCTTGAACTCTTTGAATAAGACACGTGCCGTGTCGCGGGGGGTCAACTCGCCCAATGCCAGCGCCCGGACGACCAGGGTGGCCGACTGGCTGCCGGTGTTGCCGCCGGTATCGACCAGCATGGGCATGAACACCACCAGGATGGTGTATGCGGTCAGCATCTCCTCGAACCCCTCGACGATGGCCCCGGAGACCAGCCCCAGGATCGCCAGGGCGAACACCCATCCGGCCCGCCGCCTGAAATGGGCCAGGGCGGGGGTCCGCATGTAATCGGCCGCCTCGTGGGTCCCGCCGATGGCCATGATCTTCTCGAGGTCCTCGGTGTTCTCCTGGGTGAGCACGTCCATCGCGTCGTCGTGGGTGATGATCCCGCACAGCGCCCCGCTCGGATCGACCACGGGCAGCGCCAGCAGGTCGAACTTGGATATCTGTCGGGCGGCCTCCTCCTGGTCGGCGTTCACTTCTACATACACCGCATCCCGCTCCATCAATTCATCGATGCGGTCGCCCGGACGGGCGAGGATCAAGTCGCGCAGCGAGACATATCCAAGGAGCTTGCGATGCTCGTCAACAACGTAGGCGTAGTAGATGGTCTCCTTGTCCGGTGCGGCCACCCGCAGTCGGTCGATGGCCTCGCGGGCGGTCATCTCGGGCGCCAGCGTGGCATAGTCCGAGGTCATCACCGAGCCGGCCGTCCCCTCTTCGTACGATGCGAGCCGACGGATATCCTCGCGCTCGGCGCGGGCCAGCGCCGGCAGCAGGGTGTGCTGTTTCTCCTCCGGGATGTTTTTGAGAAGGTCGACGCGCTCGTCGGCGGGCATGTGGGTGACGAGTTCAGCCAGTTCGCCGCGGCCCAGGGGGGCGACGACGGCGACCTGGATATCGTCCTCGAGATGGGTGAAGATGTCCGCCGAGGTTTCGGAGGGGAGGCGGGACAGCACCTGCCAGATTTCCTCGGGTTCGAGGGCCGCCAGCAGGTCGGCCATCGTCTCGGGGTGGGTTGACTCGACGAGCCCTCTCAGGGTGTCGTAATCTTGCGATGCGAGAAGCTCGCGGATTTCCGGCTCGAGAATGGGGTTCGCCACGGTTCACCTCTTTTCTTCTGGCCGCCTCGCGAGTGGGCGGCCGAAGGGGAACCGCGCGTCACCTGAACAGCAGGTCCGGTCGTTCACCCCACAGGCCGCGCACACACGAGAAGGCGGTCACACGTTCCGATTGGCCGGCACCGCCAGGTTCCGGCGGACATTCGCAATTGTCGTCCAACCCAACCATCACGTTCGCCTCCACGAAATGCCGGACGGGATCGCCCGACGGGCGCGTCTGCGTATCCTTTGGGAAAATATACATATCAGAACCGGCCGGCGCAAGTCCGTTTGTGTTTTTTTCTGATTTTTGGGCTGGTGGCCGGTCTTTGCGATTCAGTCAGTTGCAGGGCGCGCTCCGGATGCAGCTCCCCGGTAACTCCCCGGAGACTGTCCTGGTGGGCGATGGCGGATTCGAACCACCGACCTCCTGCTTGTAAGGCAGGCGCTCTGAACCGGCTGAGCTAATCGCCCGGCACTGCCACATTATATGCAGAACGACGGCTCGGTTCCATCTTGCCCGGCGAGAAACGAGGAAGAGGGAAGGTGCGTTTTTTCGATGAGACGGGGCAGCCCTTGCTTCTTGCCTTCTTGACACCGGCGGGCGGCGGGGATATAACACAAACAGTTGGCGAGCGGTGTTCCTGTATTGGCGAGATGATATTATGCGCTCTTCGTTTCACAGAGCAATCGCCGTCCTCGCTTTTCTCGGGGCGGCCATTCTGTTCGCGGTCGGCTCGCCGGGCAGGGGCGGGGCTACCGAGGAGGAGCGTGCGCCGACGCCCGACGAGCAGGTGCTGGTCGTTTCCGTCAGGGGAGAGATCAACCGGGTCCAGGCGGCCTATCTGCGCCGGGTCCTGGGCGGTGCCGACCGGGAATTCCACGCCGTTATTTTCGAGCTCCACACCCCGGGCGGCCGGCTCGACGTGATGTCGATGATGTCCGAGGAAATTCGCCGGCTGAACGTGCCCACCGTCACTTTTGTCAACACCTGGGCGATCTCGGCGGGGGCATACATCGCCATGTCCAGCGATCGGATTTACATGGCGCCGACCGGCGTCATCGGCGGGGCCCGGGCAATCCTCATTGGCCCGGAAGGCCCCATCGAACTGCCGAAGGACGTCGCAGAAAAGTTCGCCTCGGTCAACCGCGCCCAGTTCCGGGCGCTCGCCGAGGAGAAGGGGTATCCGCCTGCCATCGCCGAGGCGATGACCGACGAGTCGATCGAGGTGCTGAAGGTCGAGTACGAGGGGGAAATCCGGTATATGACCGGCTCGGAAGTCACCGCCATTGTTGACGACCCCGAGCAGGATGATCGAATCCGAATCATCGACACCGTATCGGCGGCGGGCCAACTGGTCACACTCACGGCCAAGGAGGCAGTGGAATACGACGTGGCCACGAAGGCGGTGTCGGACCTCGACGCGGTTCTGGCCGAGAACGACTGGGCCGACAAGGTCGCCGTCCGCCGCGAGCAGCAGCTCTCCGACAAGGTGGTCGGCTTTCTCACATCCCGGCCCATCGTGTCCCTGCTCGTGCTCATCGGGTTCGCAGGCATCTGGCTGGAGATGCGGATGCCCGGCTTCGGCATTCCGGGCACGGTAGCGGTAATGGCGTTCGTGCTTGTGTTCGGCTCGCAGTTCCTGCTGGGCAACGCCCACGCCGCCGAGATCCTGCTTTTCCTCGTCGGCCTGACCCTCATCGGCATCGAGCTGTTTGTCATCCCCGATTTCGGTGTGATCGGGGCGGCGGGGATCATCTGCGTAATTCTCTCGCTGGTGCTCGCCATGCAGCGGTTTGTCGTGCCCTCCTGGCCGTGGGAAGCCGAAGCGCTCAGGATGAACCTGCTCACGGCACTCGCCGGCATGGGCACGTCAGTATTGGTGCTGATTTTGTCGGTGTGGCTTATCCCCGGTACCTCGATCTTCGACCGTTTGACGTTGAAGACGGAGATGAAGACCGAACTGGGCTTCGGCACCCAGGTGGTGGGGGGGAAGGGAATCGAGGGCCGCGAGGGCCGGGTCATCACCGGCCTGCGCCCGGCGGGGACGATGCAGATCGGCGACGAACGATACAGCGTGGTGACAGACGGCGAGTTTGTCCCCCCCGGCGGTCGGGCACGGGTGATCCGCGTCGAGGGGACGCGGGTGGTGGTCGAGCCGGTGGATGAAGAGGGGCAGACCGCAGACGAGCCCGAAAATTTAGAGCCCTGATGGAGTTGGCGGATGCAAGGGATCCCCCTGGCGATCATCCTGCTTGTCCTGGGAATGGCAGCCATTTTTATGGAAGTATTTATCCCCTCGGGCGGACTCATCTCGGTGGGAGCGATCGGCTGCATCATCGGCTCCGTCGCCGTGGCATTTGTCCAGGCGGGGGCGACGGCCGGCTTCATCTTTCTCATGGCTGCCCTCTTGCTCACGCCCACCTGCCTCATCGTGGCGTTTGGGTTTCTGCCAAAGACGCCCATGGGCAAACGGTTGACGCTGACCCAGAGCCAGCGAAAGGAAGAGGGATACGTCGTCCAGAGCCCGCAGTACGGGGAACTGCTGGGCAAGAAGGGCGTCACCCTGTCGGCCCTCAGGCCTTCGGGCGAAGCCCGCATCGAGGGAAAACGGTACGATGTGGTGACCGAGGGTGACATGGTCGAGCCAAATGCTAAGATAGTGGTGTATAAGACGGAAGGCAATCGCATCGTCGTGCGGCGATCCGGTCCAGAGTCGGACGCTTAGAGACGTCGAACTCGGTTCTTTTTGGAGGAGAGGATTATGGTTGCTCGAATGGATGTGTCGATGCTGGCCCAGAACGATTTCGGGGCCGGCTGGATTGTCCTGCTGGTTATTCTCGGTCTGGCACTGCTGGCGATTTTTGCATTGGTCGCCGCGTTCTTCCAACTGTGGCTGAAGGCCCTGCTGTCCGGCGCCCGGGTCAGCTTGGTGAACCTGATCGCGATGAAGCTGCGAAACGTCAGCCCCAGTGCGATCGTGGACGCCCGAATCCGCGCCGTCAAGGCCGGCCTCGACATCGATACCCCCGAGATGGAGGCGCACTTCCTGGCGGGCGGAGATGTCGTTCGGGTCACCATGGCCCTCATCGCCGCCAATAAAGCCAACATCGATCTCACCTGGCAGGTCGCCACCTCCATCGACCTCGCCGGGCGCGACGTGCTCGACGCCGTCCGGACCTGCGTGAACCCCAAGGTCATCGACGCACCCGACCCGACCAAGGGGCGGCCCACGGTCGACGCCGTCGCCAAGGACGGCATCCAGGTCAAGGCCAAAGCACGGGTCACCGTCCGAACCAATATCGAGCGGCTGGTTGGCGGAGCGACCGAGGAGACGATCATCGCCCGCGTCGGCGAGGGGATCGTGACCACCATCGGCTCGGCCGATACCTACGCCGACGTGTTGGAGAACCCGGACAACATCTCCAAGCGAGTCCTCGAGAAGGGCCTGGACGCCGGGACCGCCTTCGAGATTCTGTCCATCGATATCGCCGACGTTGACGTGGGCGATAATATCAAGGCGGCACTCGACGCCGACCGGGCGGAGGCCGACATGCGCATCGCCCAGGCCAAGGCCGAGACCCGTCGGGCACTGGCCGTCGCACGCGAGCAGGAGATGGCCGCAGGAGTCAAAGAGAACCGCGCCAAGGTCGTGCTGGCAGAGGCCGAAGTGCCGAAGGCGATGGCACAGGCCTTCCGCGAAGGCAACCTCGGCATCATGGACTACTACAACATCAAGAACGTCCAAGCCGATACCGAGATGCGGTCGAGCATCGCAGGCGAACCCAAAGAAAGGGAAACCAAGTAAAACCATCTGAACGGACGCCGGGGGTGACCCCGCCTGCGGGCGAGGCCCCCCGGAGCCCGCCGGAAAGGGAAATCATGCTTGTTCCGCCGATGAACCTGCTGGCCAATGTCGATCTGGAGGCCCTGTTCTTCCTGGTCGTCATCGTCCTGTACGGCGTGTTCTGGCTGTTCAAACGGATGGCCGAGACGAAAAGCGCGCAGGAACGCCAACGACAACTGGAGGAGCGGCGCCGGGAGGCCGGAGAGGAGCAGGAGGACGAGGGCGAGGTAGTGCATGTGGCCGACGAGACCCAGGTCCAGCAATTTCTTCGGGAACTCGGCCTCAAAAAAGAAGAGGAACCCGCCGAACGTCCGAAACAGACACCGCCCCAGCGCCCGGCCCCTCCACCCCAAAGGCCCCCGCGCCGGAAACAGGCGGAGAAGCCACAGCCGCAGGTGCGATTGTCGGAGCGTCAAGCTCCGCCGCCGCTGCAGAAACCGGCTGCTGTCGGAAGACCGGGCGAGAGCAGGCCGACATATCAGTTCGGTTCGCAAGCTAAGGCTGTTAAGAGGCGTTCCGACAGAGCGAAAAAGAAACAGGCCGAGTCCCAGAAGGTGCATCCGGGAGAGGTCGATATCAGAATGCCGGGCGAGGACAAACAACCGGTCACCGACCGGCTCGCGTTCGGCCGGCTCCCTCCTTTGCAGCGTGCCATTGTGCTGACCGAGGTCCTGCCGAGACGCCGCGGCCCACACCGCCTCGCGAAGCCCTGAACCAGCATGTGGTGAGGGGGTGCTATGAGTGTAACGACAACCTGGCTGTTGCGCGTCCGCCCGATCATCGGGGTTGCCCTTATTCTATGGGCAGTCCCCGTTCTTTACCGTGTTCTTATTTGCCAACCGCTTCCCCAATCGGAGCCCGACACATGAAAAAGATGGTTCGGAGACTGATCTTCGTCGTCGTCGGCCTGCTGGTC
Organism: Planctomycetota bacterium; assembly: GCA_003559755.1. Lineage (GTDB taxonomy): Bacteria > Planctomycetota > PUPC01 > PUPC01 > PUPC01 > PUPC01. The sequence continues at coordinate 6,486 of PWKM01000043.1, read as the reverse complement.
ATCCTGTCGGTCGGCTGGTATTTTTTCCTGAACTCGGTGGTTCGCCGGGGAGCCGAGGCCATCGTCCCGGTCATCACGGGGAGCGAGTTCAAGTTGGAGTCGGTGTCCGTGTCACCGTTCTCCGGTACCGGGACGCTCCGGGGCGTCCGGGTGAGGAATCCCGAGGGGTTCAGCACCGAAGATGCCCTGACGGCGCAGACCGTGTCTTTCGATGTCGCCCTGTCCTCTCTATTCTCCGATGAACTGGTGATCAACCGTCTCCAGATCGAGAATCCGCATATGACATACGAGTTGGCGACGGATGGCCGCACGAATATCGGCGAAATCCAGAGAAGCATCGAACGATTCAAAGGAACGGACAAGGCCTCTCGACCGGTGACTATCAAACAGTTCGACATGACCGGCGGGCAGGTGTCGCTGTCCGCATCCGCCCTGGCAGGCCGTCGAGTGACCAGCCGGATACCGGACGTGCATATGACGGACATTGGGACAGGGGGGGAGGGCAGTTCGCTCGGGCAAGTCGCCGAGTACGTTTTTGATTCGGTCGCTCAGGCAGTCCGCGCAGCAATTGTCGGCGTTCGGGACGACCTGCCCGCCGAGGCGAAGAATATCGCCGATCAGGCGCAGAAGGCACTCGAGGACGGCGGGCAGGCGCTACGAGGCGTTATCGAAGGCATCGGCGATCTGCTCGGCAACTAGCGAGGGTGGCTGAAATTCCGGCCTCGCAGGGCCCTCGTCTCAAAGCGGCGGTAAGCGGATGTGCCGCCTTTGGCCCGTCCGACCACGCACCTCCCCCCCCCCGGTCCCTCGTCTCAATCACAATCGGCAAGCGGATTTTGCCGGATTGGGCGGTGATCTTATTTCGAAGGACGCTCCGTCACATCGGATTCGGATCAGTGCGGGCGAGAAAAAAACGAATTCGTGCTTGACGTTTTGCCATAATCAGGGCATAACATAGGTAGGTGCCGATAGAAACCGGAGGTGACACATGAACCGACCACCAAGGTCCTTTGGCCACGGGCATCCCATGGAGGTGCCACTGCCCGACGAAGACGACGATGTGGAGCCGGAGGAAGAATTGACCTTTGAGGATCTCAGCTTCTGCGAGCTGTGCGGAGCGACCGAAGAAGACTACGAGGAAGAACTGCTCCGCTGCGAGGAATGCGGCCGCCTGCACTGCTCGGACTGCCGCGTGTACGACGACGAGGAGACCCCGCTCTGCGCCGAGTGCGGCGAAGAGTTCGAGGAGGGGTAGGAGTCGGTACCGGCCGTTGCCGCTCTGTCCCGGGCCGCTTTCCCGAAACCAGCCGGCTCAGCACAACTCGACGGCGAGCCGGTCGGCGACCGCCAGGCCGGTAGGAGTCGGGCGGAGGCAACCGTCTGCCAAAACCACAAGACCCTCGCTCTCGGCTCGGCCGATCTGCTCCGCCCGCTCGCTCGCCAGGTCTCTGCCGAAGCGCTCCCGAAACGCGGCGAGGTCGAGCCCGTCGGTTGTCCGCAACGCCAGCATCACCATCTCCGCCGCGAGTTGGTCGTCGGTCAGCGCCTCGCTGTCGTCGAGCGGCGATTCGCCCGCCGCCAGTGCCGCCAGATATCGGTCGAGATCGGCGATATTCCACAACCGCACGGGCGGTTGGAACGAGTGGGCAGAGGGGCCGAGCCCGACATAGGGGAGGTGCCGCCAGTAGCTGCTGTTGTGGCGCGACCGATGGGCGTCGTCCAGCGAGAAGTTCGACACCTCGTAGGCCGGATAGCCCAGGTTCCGAAGTGCCCGGTGTACGCTGCGGAAGAGCGCGAATTCGTCGTCCTCGCCGTGTCGGCGAATGCGGCCCGATTCGAGCTCGCCCCACAGCGGCATGCCCGCGGCATAGGTGAGCTGGTACGCCGAGACGTGGGTCGGGCGGCAGGTCTCGACGGCGAGCCGGACACGCTCCTCGGCCATCGCGGGCGTCTGCCGCGGCAGCCCATAGATGAGGTCGATCCCGATCTCCGTGAACCCCGCCTCGCGAAGAACCTCGACGGCGCGCGGCCCGTCCGCCGGACGATGCAGCCGCCCGAGGAACCCGAGTTCCTCGGCAAAAACGCTCTGCACACCGACACTCGTCCGGTTGAACCCGGCATCGAGGCAGTCCGCGGCAAACTCCGGCGTGACATCCTGCGGATTCACCTCGACGGTGATCTCGGCATCGCCTGCGATCTGATAGAGCCGGCGCAATTCGTCGAGAATCTTCGTCAGCCGACGGGCGCCCAGAAGCGAGGGCGTCCCCCCGCCGAGATAAACCGTCTCGACTCGCCCGACGCAGGGCCGTGCGGATGCTTCGCCGGCCACTGCATCGACGAACCGATCGAGTTCGCCTGCCTTCGGCGGCCGGGAGTAGAAATCGCAGTACCGGCACTTCCGACGGCAGAACGGGACATGGACGTATATACCGAATCTGTCCGTCACCGGGTCACCAGAAAATAGGGATCGGTCTCGACGCGACGGCCGATGATTTCGATGATGTCCCGCATGCGGATGTTCGTCACCGTCGCGTCCCCGACCTCGGTCGTTCGCAAGACCCCCGCATCGGCGAGGACGGGGCCCGCCCTGGCGAGGTCGTTTCGGTAGCCATCTCGCCGCAGATACTCGACCGCCCGAGAGGGGCGCCGTCGTCCGTCGGGGAACACCACGACCGATTTCCGAAAATCGCGGTAGTATCGGTACGGCACCTGCTGCATCTCCTCGACGTGGTGCAGGGCGGTGCATACCTCGAACCCGACGCCGAGAAAGAGATACCACGAGTCGAGTCGGACCAACTGCTCGAACGTGCTGCCCTTCCCGAACGGTCGGACGCCGTCTCCCATAACGGCCTCGGCCTTCGGCCCGATGGCCGCGACCGAGTGGCAGATGTGGCTGCTTCGACGGGCGTCCGGTCGAAGCCGGAAGGTCTCGGTTATCGCACCCACCTCCGACGGAGTGTTCGCTATGTTGAACACCGCCCCGCGCTCATCGTGGAAACGATCCCAGGTGAAGGTCGGCACGACGGCTGTCCCTTCGCTGCCGACCACTGCGAGAAGAGCGTCGATCACCGTGTCCGCCCCGCCCACGACGTGGCCGAACGCGCTGAGGGATGAGTGCACAAAGACGAGGTCGCCGTGACCGAGGCCGACGGTATGCAGCCCGGCTTCGATATCGCTCTGGTGGACTTGTGTGGTGCTCATCAGTGGTATGGTGTTCGATGCCGCTTTTGCGATACCCTGCGGTTCCGTCGCCGGCATCTATTTCTGATCGGACTGGAGAACGGCGATGAACGCTTCCTGCGGGACGGGGACGTTCCCGGCCATTTTCATCCGCTTTTTGCCCTCGCGCTGCTGTTCGAGAAGCTTGCGCTTCCGGGTGACATCCCCACCATAGCATTTGGCGGTCACATCTTTCCGGTACGCATTGATCGTGCGGCGGGCGATGATGTCGCCGCCGATTGCCGCCTGAAGGGCGATCTTGAACTGCTGACGGGGGATCGTCTCCTCGAGCTGCTTGCAGGCGTGCAGACCGTACTGCCGCGCTTTCGACCGGTGCACAAGCTGCGAGAGCGGGGTGAGGACTTCGCCGTTGACCAGGATGTCCAGCTTGACCACGTCGGTCTGGCGATAGTCAAGCGGGCTGTAATCCAACGAACCGTAGCCCTGGGTGATCCGCTTCAGGTTGTCGTAAAAATGGTAGATGATCTCGGCCAGCGGCATGTCGAACTGGATGTCCACCCGGTTATGCCCCAGGTAACCCGTGTGCGAGTTGACTCCCCGAGCCGCCAGGCATAATTCCATAACCGGGCCGATGTACCGAGCCGGCGTCATAATCGAGGTTCGAACGAACGGCTCTTCGACGCTCTCGATCTTGCCGGGGTCGGGATAGTGGCTGGGGTTGTCCACCTCCAGTTCCTCGCCGTTCCGGAGCGTGACCCGGTAGGCGACGCTGGGAGCGGTCAAAACCAGGGACAGGCCATACTCGCGCTCCAGGCGCTGCTGAACGACATCGAGGTGGAGCAGGCCCAGGAATCCGCAGCGAAAGCCCAGCCCAAGCGCGGACGACGAGTCCCGTTCGTAAATGAGTGCTGCGTCGTTCAGCGAGAGCTTGTCCATGGCGACCGCAAGGTCCTCGTATTCGCCGCTCGACATCGGATAGATCGAGGAATAGACCATCGGGGTGACGTGCTCGAACCCGGGCAGCGGGCGTTCGGCCCGGTTCTCATCGCAGGTGATGGTATCCCCGACCCGGGCGTCGGCAACGGTCTTGATCCCGCCCAGCAGGTAGCCGACATCGCCGGACCGCAGCTCATCACACGGGACCAGCTTTATCTGCATGTGGCCGACCTCGTCCACCTCATGTACTTTCCCGGTATGCATCAGGCGGATGCGATCGCCGACCCGCAGCGTGCCGTCCACGACTCGAAAGTTGACGATGGTCCCGCGGTAGGGGGTGTACAGGGCGTCGAAGATGAGGGCACGAAGCGGCTGGTCGGACCGGTCCTCGGGCGGGGGGATCAGCCGGACAATCGCCTGGAAGACTTCGTCGATGCCCTCGCCCGTTTTTGCCGAGCAGCAGACCGCCTCCTCGATGGGCAGCCCCAACTCCTCGTCGATCTCCTCGAGCGTGCCGTCGATGTTGGCGGACTGCAGGTCGATCTTATTGACGACCGGCACCACCGTCAGGTCGTGCTCCATCGCCTTGTAGAGGTTGCCGATCGTCTGGGCCTCGACCCCTTGCGACGCATCCACGACGAGCAGCACCCCGTCACACGATGCGAGCGACCGCGACACCTCGTAGGAGAAGTCGACGTGTCCGGGGGTATCGATCAGGTTGATCTGGTAGGTCTGGCCATCCTCCGCCTCGTACAGCATGGTGACCGTGTTGCTCTTGATGGTGATGCCCCGCTCGCGCTCGATGTCCATGGTGTCCAGAATCTGATCGCGGAAATCGCGCTCCGAAATCAGCCCGGCCCGCTGGATCAGCCGGTCAGCGAGCGTGGACTTTCCATGGTCGATGTGTGCGATGATGCTGATGTTGCGGATCAGCTTTCGGTCAACGTTCACAAAACCGTTCCAAGAGGGAGTTAAGGTCTATGGGAATTCTATCCGAGACCCCGCGCATAGTCAAACCGGCCTGCGATTCGTCCTGCGGGGACGAGCGGAGTGGCATCGAGATCAACCCGTCGTTCCTCAAGAGGATGCTGTCCGGGCGGGCGGGAGGAGCTGAATGAATGTGGTCTCGAGCAGTACGCGGTCATCCATGGCCGACCGCTTGAGCTCGGTCTCGCATTCGGCCAGCGCGGTACAATTCTGTCGAAGCTGGCGGAGCGGGAAGCCGCGGGCCTGGTCGAGAAACCGTTCAACGAAGTATCGAACGCCGACCTTATGGGCGGCGGCCGTCGGCTCGGTGCCGTTGTTCATCAACTCTCGTACAGTCCACAGCCGCCGCATGTGGCGGGAGACCATGAAGATGATTCCGCCGGCCCGCTCGCCCTGATCGAGCAGGCCGTCGAGGATGGTCAGCATCGGCCCCGGCCGGCGAGCCCCGATGGCGTCGGTGAGTTCGAAGATGATCCGGCTCCGGTCCCGGAGCGATACCGCCTCGACATCATCGGCCTCGATCCGCTTTCGGTCGCCGATGTAGGTGGCGAGCTTGTCGAGCTCGGCAGCGATGACCGCCAGGTCGGTGCCCAGGAAGTCGGCCAGGCGAGCGGCGGCGTCCGCGGTAATCCCGACGCCGATTTGCTTTGCCCGGTCCCGAACCCACTCGCCGACCTGGTTCTGATAAATCGGGTTGCACGCGACCAGGGAGCCGGCCTTCTCGATGACCTTGGTCAGCTTCTTCCTGCGGTCCGCCTTCTCCACGACGAGGACCAGGTGGCCGGCGGGCGGGGGCGACTGGGCGAAGTCGGCGAGAGCGTCGCCGTGAGTCCGCACAAATTGATTGGCGGGCCACACCACGACGAGCTGCTTCTGCCCGAACAGACCGAATGACCGGGCGTCGTCGAGCACCGTGGCCAGGTCGGCCTCCTGCTCCTGATAGGTGTGGCGGGCACAATCACCGCCCTGGCCCTCGAGTGCCCCCGCGATTGCGTTGACTGACTCGTGGGCGAAGAACTCCTCTTCGCCTGCCAGCATGTAGACCGGCGCGATCTTGCCGCGGTCGAGCTCAGCCCGAAGCTTCGATGGCGAGATGCCGCTTTGCTTCGCCACAATACCTCCTGCTGAAAAGGAATGATGTCAGGCCGATGAAGGGGGCGTCATGGTCACGACATTCCCGGACGAAATCGTACGACTGCACCTGTGTCCCAGCACCAGGGACGCCGGTCGGTCCACTCGAACTTCTCATACCCAGAGCAGTGTGAATTCTATGCATCCGTCGATGGGGTGTCAAGTAAACGCTCGGACGGCAGATGATCCGCCCCACCAGCCGCCCGTTTCCGATGTCATGCTCCCTGAGCAACTGCTATTGACGGTCCTTCG
>PWKM01000292.1 GCA_003559755.1 Planctomycetota bacterium | reverse complement strand
GTCGTCGAGCGAGACGAACAGCTTCGGCGTCGGCCCGTACCGGTCCCAATACTCCTCGTCCCGCTCGGTGACCGGCTGATCGAGCGGGAACGGGATGTCCCACTCGCCGACCGTGTCGGCGTCGGTGATCCCCGGGAAGGTGGGCACCAGGCCGGGGTCGGCGGTCGGTCCCTCGAGCTCGACGATCTCGGTCACCTCGAACCGGTCGCTCTTCGCCACGTACTCCTCGTCGATGCCGGGGACCAGCCAGGTCACCTCGATTCGGTCGCCCGGCTCGGCCCCGAGGTCGGACGCCGCCCAGCGGTTCAGGACCGCCTCGCCCGGTCCGACCGGCCAGATGGGCGAGGGACCGAGCGGCTCCACCCCGGCGGCCACGGCGTAGGAGATGCTCGCGGTTTCGTCGCCCTGTGCGAGGCGGACCGTTTCGGCCAGGTAGATGCTGGTGAGCGCCGCCCGCCCGTCGGTGTCGGCTGCGGCGGCCCGGGCGGCCTCGGCCATCCGGTCGGTGAGCAGAAGCGTCCGGCTCTCCAGCGAGAGGTAGCCGTGGTCGGGGTTCGGCTCCAGGCGCAGGCCGCGGGCATGCAGCCCGGCCGCGTCGGAGAGCGCCGCGGTCAGCTCGGCCGGGGCCGGTTCCGCATCCCGCCCGGCGATCAGCAGGGCGTTGACCTGCCCCTCGGTGTCGATCCGCTGTGCCAGCCACGCTCGGTCCACGAACAGGTTGCGGGGCGTCTCGGTCTGGGGGCTGAGGGAGAAGTCGCCGCTCCGCCCGTCGTCGAGGACCTGGCCGGCGGCGAGCCGGACCGGTGCGGTGGTCTTCTGCGGGTCTCGATGCCCGAACAGGGTCTGGTGCGGCGCGCCGTTCGGGCGGTCGGCCCTCAGTTCGAGCCGGGCGCCGCGCTCGACATCCAGGTCGGCCGCCAGCGCCTCGTTCATCGCCGCGGTCGTCCCGTCGACCGTCGGTCGGGCCCCGCCCGGGTAGAGTTCCCAGAACACGTCGTCCACCCCGATGACGTTCACGCGGGGGACGGTGATGCCGGTGTCGGGTGCGGTCAGCGCGCCCTCGGCCAGGATCACCGGGACGACTCGGCTCGCGTGTTCCCGTGCGGCGGGATGGTCGGCGAGCCGGCGGGCGACTTCGACCTCGAAGAACCGCGGGGCGGTCAGGGCCACGTCGATCTCGCCCAGGCGAGCGAGGGTAACGGCTCGGGTGCTGGCCTCGACCGAGTCCCCGGCGAGCAGCGAGCCGACGATGACCGCCGTGGCGACGGCGACGCCGAACGCCACGACGAGCCCGGTGCGTCGGTAGTGAATCAAGCTGCGGATGACGAGGCGGGTTCCGGTCACGGAGAGCTCCGGTCAGGTTGCGGGCGGTGATGCGGGCCGGACTTGCCCGTCGCTCAGTTCGAGGCAGCGGGCGAACCGGTCCGCCAGGGCCAGGTCGTGCGTCACCATGAGCACGGTCACGCCGTGCTCGGCGGCCAGGTCGAGAAAGACCGCGACCACCGTCTCGCCGGTCTTCCGGTCGAGGTTGCCGGTCGGTTCGTCGCACAGCAGCAGGCGCGGCCGGTTCATCATTGCCCGGGCGATGGCGACCCGCTGTCGCTCGCCGCCGGACATTCGGGCGGGGAACGCGGGGGCCAGCTCGGCCAGGCCCACCTGGTCGAGCAAGTCGGCCGCCCGGTCGGCCGCCCCGTCGTTCTCCTCGACGGCGAGCGAGGGCAGGAGCACGTTCTCCATGGCGGTGAGCTGGGGCAGCAGGTGGTGGTCCTGGAAGATGAACCCGACTCGCCGGGCGCGGAAGGCCGCCAGTTCCGGCCCGCGGAGCGCGGCCACGTCCGTCCCGGCGAGCCGGACCTCGCCCGAGGTCGGCTTGTCGAGCGAGCCGATGATGTTGAGCAGGGTGCTCTTGCCGCATCCCGACGGGCCGACGACGGCGACGGTCTCACCCGGCGCGACGGACATCGTGACCCCGCTCAGGACGTCGGTGTCCGGCTCGTAGGTCTTCGTGACGTCGGTAAGAATCAGTTCGTCGGTCGCGTCGGTCATCGTCCACCTCATCAGATCGGGCATGTGTATTCTACCTGTCGAGGCGTCGTCGTCCAACAGAATGCTTCAGCAAACGGGCAGTCTTCCTCGCACCCGCGGGGCGGCGAGCCGGTTTTCGCTGGCGGTCCAGGCCGCCGATTCTTGACACGGGCGGCGGAGCCATTACTCTATCCCCGACAGACGGCGGCCCGATTCGATCTTGCCGGGCCGTTCTCGAACGGGACTATACGGAGCAGCCCTGATGACCATGCCCAGGCAGCCCGAGCCGGAGCTGATGGACGACGCAGCCGAGGCGGATGCGTATGCCGACGCGGACTTTTGCGAGGTCAACCAGGCGTTCGTCGACCGGCTGGTCGAGCTGGCGGAGACGCACGGGGTCCCGCCCGGCGCTCGGGCGGTGGACCTGGGCACGGGGCCGGGCGACATCCCGTGCCGGCTCGCCGCGCGCTGTCCGGGCTGGCGCATCACCGGCGTCGATGCGTCCGAGGCGATGATCCGGCTGGCCCGGAGGAACCCGCCGAACGAGGCGGGCGACACCCCATCCCCGCGGTTCATCGTAGCCGACGCGAAGTCCACCGGGCTGCCCGCCGATTCGTTCGACGTGGTGTGCTCGAACAGCATCTTGCACCACGTCAGCGACGCCGCGGCCCTGTGGGCGGAGGTCCGCCGGCTGGCGAAACGGGGCGGGCTGGTCTTCTTCCGGGACCTGGCCCGGCCCGACAGCCGCGAGGCGGCCCACCGCATCGTCGATGCGTATGCGGCCGACGAGTCGGAGCTCCTGCGGGAGGAGTATTACCGCTCGCTCCTCTCGTCATACACCCCGGCGGAGGTCCGGCGGCAGCTCGAGGCCGCGGGCCTCGGCTCGCTCGAGGTCGTTATGGCGACGGACCGGCATCTGGACGTGTTCGGCAGGGCGGGGTAAGCCGAAGCGGGAGGCCGCCAGCGAGCGCCGGCGGCATCTCAGAGATCGTCGTTCGAGGCGAGCTTGGCGGCGAGCAGCACGGCGGTGATCAGGCTGCCGGGCGATGCGGTCCCCTTCCAGGCGATGTCGAACGCAGTCCCGTGGTCCACGCTGGTGCGGATGATGGGGATGCCGAGGGTGATGTTCACCCCGTTCTCGAAGCTCAGCGCCTTGAACGGAGCCAGCCCCTGGTCGTGGTACATGGCGACGTGGGCGTCGTACCGGTCGAGCATCCGGGGGGTAAAGGCGGTGTCGGCCGGGATCGGCCCGTCGATCTGGATGCCCGAGCGGCGTGCCGACTCGACGGCCGGCCCGATGTCCTTCATCTCTTCCGAACCGAACAGGCCGCCTTCGCCCGCGTGCGGGTTGAGTCCGAGCACCGCGATCCGAGGCGAACGGCCCCGGATGAGCGACATGTTGGCGTGGGTGAGCCGGATGACTCGCTCGACGCGTGACGCGGTGATCGTTCGGGGGACGCGGCTGAGCGGGAGATGGGCCGAGACCAGTGACACGGCGACCTGCTCGCTGTACAGCATCATCACCACGTCGCGGGCGCCGGTCTGGCTCTCGAGCATCTCGGTATGGCCGGGGAACCGGATGCCGGCGGCGTTGACGGCTTCCTTGGAGATGGGAGCGGTGGCGATGGCGTCGAAGTCGCCGGTCATCGTCCGGTCGATGGCGAACCGGACGTAGTCGTAGGCGGCGTGCCCGCAGGTCGGGCTCATCTTTCCCGGGATGATGTCATCGATGACGACGGTCTGGAGGTCCACGACGGTCGGCCCCTCGGGGTCGAACCCCTCCGCCAGGTCGTCGGGGTGGGCGCTGTCCGCCTTGAACGGGAGCCCCAGGCGTCCGGCGAGCGTGTGGAGCAGTTGGGCGTTCCCCACGATGACGGGCACGCAGGCCTCGCGGACCCGGGGGGCGTTCACGGCCTTGATGGCGATCTCGGGTCCGACTCCGGCGGGATCGCCCATTGTGATTGCGACTTTGGGGCGGGTCATTCGTCCTCTTGGTTGAGATCGGTGGTGAACCGGTACTGCCCGTCGAACCATTTGCCGAGGTCGACCATTTTGCACCGATGGCTGCAAAACGGGAAGTTCTTGTCCCGTGCCAGGTCGGTCGTCTCGACGGGCTGTTTGCAGGCGGGGCAGACGGCCCGTTTGCTTTCGGGGCTATTTGTCATCTTTCGAGGACGTCGTTTTGCTGTCTGCGGCTCCGTCGGACTTGGACGAATCTGCGGTCGACCGCTGTGTTCCGGCCGTCGTTCCGTTCGAGCGTTTGCGTTTATAGTCGGTCTCGTAGAAGCCGCTCCCTTTGAAGATGACGCCGGCTCCAGTCCCGATGAGCCGTTTCACCCGGCCTTTGCATTCGGGGCAGGTTTGGATGGGCTTTGCGGTGATCGACTGAAATTTCTCGAAGGCGTACGAGCAATCTTCGCATTGGTAATCGTATGTGGGCATCAATACTCCTTTATGAAAAGTGTGTTTGGCCGTGTTCTGTTGCGAGCGGCTCGGTTCGAATCCGGCGGACGCGGGCCGCGTCAGTTTTCTTCTTCCTCCGGTTGGGTGGCGACAATGACCTGGGCGGGGCGGATGACGAGGTCACCCATTTTATATCCTCGGCCCAGCTCCTCGGTGACGGTTCCCGGCGGCACCTCGTCGGTCTTTTGGGTCACGATGGCGTGGTGGAATTCCGGGTCGAAGGGCCGGCCTTCGGCTTCGATGGGTTCGACGCCGCACTCGCCGAATATTTGCATGATTTGCGACTCGATGAGCTTAAATCCGCCGATGAGGGATGTCGTGTCGTGGTTTTCGTCGGCCGCGTTCAGTGAATGGGCCAGGTTATCGAGTGCGGGGAGCAGTTTCTCCACGAAGTCGGCGACGGCGACGGTGCTCGTCTTGCTCTGCTCGCGCTGGAACCTCTTGCGCAGGTTGTCGAGGTCGGCCACCGACCGGTGGTATTTGTCTTCGAGGTCCGCGACCTGCTGTTCAAGCTCGGCGATCTTCTGTTCGGCCAGCTCGAGGGCGGCCTCTTCCGGGTCCGCCTGCTCGGCCTCGGCCCGGAATTCTTCGCGGGCGGGCTCCTCGCGCAGTTCTTCTTTTCTGCGGCGGTCCTTCGCGTCGTGCCTTTTCTGTTGTTCGGTCCTGTTCCTGGGGTGTCCAGCCATCTTTCAGGTCTCCGTTCAGTCGGTGAACTTCCCTTTGATCCGGTCGAAGAAGCCGCTGTTGTGCGGGTTCACTTGCTCGTTTTCGACCTCGGCGAGTTGGCGGTAGAGTTTTTCCTGTTCGGGCGACAAGCTCTTTGGCACTCGGATGACGACCTGTATCAGCAGGTCGCCGTATCCGCCGCCCCGCAGTTTTTTGATGCCCTTTCCCTTCAGTTTATACACCTGGCCGGACTGTGTTCCCGGCCGGATTTTGAGGGTTGCGGTTTTTCCGTTGAGCAGGGGCACGTCGATCTTTGCCCCGAGCGCGGCCTGACTGGGCGAGATCGCCCGCTGCATGATCAGGTCGGCGCCCCGCCGCTCGAAGATGGGGTGCGGTTTGACCGACAGGTGGAGGTAGAGGTCGCCTCTCGGCCC
>PWKM01000079.1 GCA_003559755.1 Planctomycetota bacterium | reverse complement strand
GTGTCATCGGGCCCATCCGGTCCAATCGTACAAGATTTTCCCGTATGACATCGTGAGCTTCCATCATGCTTCGGAATGAATCGACGCAAAAACGATTGGAGACGCATCCCGGCTCGGTGTGGACCCGCGCGAAGGACAGAGTCTCGCCCAGACCGGCGAAGTTTTTCGCCCAGACCGACGCTCGGAAAGTAAATTCGAAGTCGTCAGACCGGCTCAAGGTCTCGCGCCAGGGGCCAGCTGAACAGGCAACGCTTCTGCGGAACAGAACGGCCAGCGTCCCCCAGCCGCTCGTCAACATCCACGCGTCAGTTGCATCGGTCACAGCTCGGCAGTTATCAATCCTTGTCCCGTACTTGAACAAGGTTTCCATGTCGCCCGGCTCATGTTCGAAGAATCCTACATCGCATACGACGATGTCGGCTTGATGCATCCCGGCGGCGGCCACCTGCTTCTCGATTTTTTCCGGGTGCATAAGGTCTTCACAGTCCCAGAAGTGGAGATATTCCCCGTGGGACTCGATGGCTCCGCGATTGCGGGCTGCGGGGGCCCCCCTGTTCTCCTGGCGGAAAAAGGCCGCTCTGAAGGCCGGGTCGCTCAAATGCCCGGCTCGCCATCCTGCGAATACGTCGGCAGTGTCGTCGGTCGAGCCGTCATCGACGACGATTACCTCGATCGGTCGGTAGGTCTGGGCATGCACGCTGTCCAAGGTCTCGACGATCCGGTGTGCTCGGTTATACGTGGGGATGATCACGCTGACCAGTCCCGGTTCGTATTCCGAACTCATCCATTGTCCGTGGCAGGTCGGTGGCCAGAAGTCGTCGGGCTCAATCATTTGGTACGCCAGCGGGTTGACGCCGGCCCCCTTGTTCGCTTAACGGCAGGTCGTGGCCAGAAGATTGGATTGGACGCCTGAGCCCGACCGAGCGGGCCATCTCGTTGGCGATGCGGAACATTCTGGATAAACCGATGACCATTCGTCCGTTGAGCCGCGGGATGAGTGGCAGATATGCCCGGAAGGCGATGCGCCGTAAGCGTCGATCCGGGGGAATGAGGGCGAATGCGGCGCGACAGGCCTGCAGAGCCACTTCCCGATAGTCTTGCTCCAGCGCTAGGGTCATTGTCTCGGCAAAAAGGAAATACAGGACGGATTGCGCGGGTGGATCCATTCGCCCACATTTCATGAGGTTATCACGAATGGTATTATATGCTTCGATCCGGCTGGAAAGGGCTTGCTCCGAACGATCACTCGACATGCATCCCGGCTCGGTGTGGGCACGTTCGAAGGCGAGTACCGAGCCCAGACCGGCTACAGCATTTGCCCAAATACACGCCCGAAAATTGAACTCGCAGTCCTGTGTTTGCCTCAATCCTTCTCGCCACGGCCCTGCGTCACGTACTACGTTTCTTCGAAAAAATGGGGCCAGAGTATTCCAGCCGCCCCCCAGCGAACACGCTTCCAGGGCATCCATCCTCCCCGTAGACCGTTCAATGTCTGTCCCATAGTGGAACTCTTTTCTCATGTCACCCGGCTGGTCCTGAAGAAATGCTACATCACAGACGACAACGTCTGCTTTATGGCGTTGCGATGCAAGAACCTGTTTCTCGATTTTTTCCGGGTGCATGAGGTCTTCGCAGTCCCAGAAATCGAGATATTCTCCGCGCGACTCGATGGCTCCGCGATTGCGGGCAGTTGGGGCGCCCCGGTTCTCCTGGTGTAATAAGGCGGCTCTGAAGCCCGGGTCACCCGAATGTCCGGATTGCCATCCTGCGAATACGTCGGGAGTGTCGTCGGTCGAGCCGTCATCGACGACGATCACCTCGATCGGGCGATAAGTCTGGGAGTACACGCTGTCCATTGTCTCAACGATCCGGTGAGCGCGGTTATAGGTTGGAATAATGACGGATACCAGCCCTTTTTCGTACTCTGGGGCGATCCACTGGCCGTGGCGGGTCGCCGGCCAGAGTATTTTGGCATCCTCGTGGTTGATAGCCATCTCTATATCTACTCAGGGGAAGGGAAGGTAGCCGCCGTGGATCGAGCAATGAGTTTTCGTGTGCCCGCCTTCAGTCGGTGCCAGAAAGCCCTGCCTAATTGGGCATAATAGCGCCCCATCAGCAGGCAGCGCCAGTTGAACACGGGTGCCATCAGCCATCCAACCGCTCCGGAGCGCCCCTTAATGGCCATTCGTGCCTGCCAATATGTAAGCCATCCTTCCCACCGCTTTGCTCTTTGAAGAGCATTTCGCCAGCGCCTGGCGCACAAACCACATTGGCCAAAATCGTCGAGAGCTGCTGGGCGTTCATAGTGATTTTGGGTCAGTGTCCCTGTTTTCTGGAAAGCATGCCTCCTGTAAGCGGAAATGTCATGAGGGCAGAGCATCCAATTCGCAACTGCCGATACTTTCAGGAAAAAGTTGTAGTCCATGCAATAGTGCAACGCCTCCGACAACGGGCCGCATTGTTCCCAAATGCGCCTTGACCAGAATGTCGAGGGTTGAGCCACGATACTGCTGTAACACTGAAGAAATCCCGACACCGTAGGTTCAGCAGGGATGCTGTGTTTAAGACGCTGGCTCGCCTCATCGACATAAACGCAATTGCCCGATACGGCATCGGAACCGCCGCTGAAGCACCGGGCAACGTGCCCCAGCGCCCCCGGCAGCAGGAAGTCATCGCTGTTGAGCCAGCCGAAGATGTCCCCGGTGGCGTGGGCGAAGCCCTTATTGATAGCGTGTGACTGGCCGCGGTCGGGCTCCGAAATCCAATAGGTCAGCCAGCCCGAGTACTTCTCGATGATTTCCACAGTGTTGTCGGTCGACCCGCCGTCGATGATGATGTATTCGAGGGCGGGATAGCTCTGGAGAAGAACGGAGCGGATGGTCTCCTCGATGAATTGCCCCTGGTTGTAGGACGGAGTCACGATGCTGATGCGGGGCCAGGCCTTGCCGTCGGGCATCGTGTCCGGAAGCCGCGGGCTCTCCTCCGTCCACGGCCAGCCGGTCCTGTCCACAGGGGCTGGGGGCAAGCTCGTCGGTTTGGAACCGGGGATCAATGGGATTGTTCTCTTTCCAGGATCTGCTGGTACAACTCGATGTGTCGCCGCGCCTGGACGGAAAGGGAGTACTCCTCAACTGCAATGGAACGGCAAATACTGGACATGCCGTTGCGTCGAGGTTCGTCTTCCAGCAGTTCGGTGATCGTGGAGCCCAGGGCGGCGATGTCGCCGGGCGGGACGAGGGCGCCGGTTACGCCGTTGCGGACCAAATCGGGGACACCGCCCGCCTCGTATCCGACGACCGGTGTCCCGCAGGCCATTGACTCCATCACCGTGTTGGGCAGGTTATCATACTTGCTCGGGAACACAAGCAGGTCGGCGGCGCTGTACACAGCGGCAAGCATGTGGTCGTAGTAGATATATCCCAGATGCAAGTGGCGGTTGTTCCAGCCCACATTACGGCCGCCGTGCCCTGCTGACAGGAGGAATACATCCCCGAGAGCCGGTTCGCTATCCAGTACGGTCCGAAGGTCGTCAAAGCCCTTCCATTTGTTATGCAGCGGGCCCACAAAAAGGAGAACTCGGCCCTGCTCCGGTATTCCCAATGCGAGCCGCGCACACCGCTTGTCGATGGGTTTGAACAGATCGACGTCCAAGCCGTTTGGGATGATGGAGACGGGGCGGTCGCCTAAGAGCGAACTCCGCCGCACCTCATCCGCCATCCATTGGTTTAAAACGATGATGTGAAATTTGCCCTTGGGCATGGCTCCGAAAGCTCGCTTCTTCTGCCGCCAGATCGCGCGCGAGAGGTCGTTAGGTTTGCTCGACCCCAGTTGGGGGCATGCCCCGCAGGACTGCGCGTATTTCTCACAGTCCATAGCGTAATGGCAGCCGCCGGTGAAGGCGTTCATGTCGTGAAGAGTCCACACGACGGGCGCGTGCTTCGACGCTTCATCGAAAAAGGTCCCGTAGTCCAGGAAGTCGGCGATCCAATGGAGGTTCAACAATTGAGCGTGTGGCAGTTGTTGAACCAAGAGCCGCCCATATTGCGTTCGACAATCGCTGAACGGATAGAGGCCGGCGGGCCGGGTTTTTCTATATGGTGCGAATCTTCGGCGAAGCAACGTCCTTCGAGCCAGGCGACCGAAGCGTGCCGAAAGAACCTTGGGCGGGGCCAGCGCACGCACATTCGGGTCGTCAGTCTGTCGAACAGCAACAAACAAAAGCGAGTCAGCCCCGTGGCGACGCAGGCCCGCGTGCAGGCGATATGTCCCACGGGCCGCCCCTCCACGACAGTCGTATGTGTTTACGTGAACAACGCGCATACTGCGACTACCTTCCGTTCGATGCTCGAACACGTCTGGTCGATAAGCCGCTGCCCTTGACCGTGTCCGCCTATGTAACAGGAAGGATCACAATTCGATTCGTTCTGGTCGCGATGCAGCATTCTTAAGTTTCTGCCCGATTCGGGTCAAACCAGCCCCCAGCAGCCAGGGCAGGAGCCGAAAAAAGCCCTTCTCGGAGACGAAGTCGCGAATCTTTTCGGGGGCGCTTTTTTCCGGCGCAGGGGTGCCCCAGGCGACCATCAGATTCCAGTATTCTGGCGGTGGAACGAACTCGGCTATGCGCCTGCTCACATCTTCCAGTGTCATTGCGTCTGCGGGAAGTTCCGGCTTTTCTTCCAGCCCGTGGTCGAGCAAATGCCGTTTGATTTCGCCCGGGTCAAACAGCCGGATGTCAGGCCTTACTTTCATTTTAGAGTTCAGTCCCCGCTCCAGCCCGAGCAGGGCCGCCCGGAAGTCGGATTCTGTCTGTCCCAGCCGCCGCCACATAGGGCGGACGTAGGGTGTCCAAAACGAGTGCTTCGCGGCGTGGAAGAACGCCTTTCGCCACACATCGCGCAGGTACTGCTCGTGGTCGTGCAACCCAGTAACAATATGCGTGACCGTCAGAAAGGGAAATCCAGCGAGCTTCATACGTTGAAATGTCAGTGTTTCCGGGCGAAAGAACTCCCCCTCAGGAGGGATGAAGCCCAATCCTGTTCGTAAAAGGGAGGTGCGGTAGAGATGCTGGCCCGCATCGCGAAAGCCCTGACAGAGCTTGTCAAGTATTTGACCCTGCACCAAAAACACATTCTCGTCCAATTGGTTCGCGACATGGACAAGCTCCTGCACCGCTCCGCCTCTCAACAGAACATCAGCGTCGAGCTCCAGAATCCATGGCGTGTCCATCTCGCAGCCCAGCTCGAAGACCCGTCGCAACCCTTTTTCAGACGGTACTTCCGAGACGATCGCAACTCGCTCCGATCCGACCGCGGCCTCGGCCAGAGCGCGACACAGCGCCAGAGTCCGCTCGCCGGCCTCCCGGATGATGATCGAGACGTCATTCACGAGTTCGTGACCGGAGAACTCCGAAACCGATGGAATATTCGAGATCCACTCCGCCATCCCTGTCTATGCAGTCCACGGTGGATATGCTTGCCACCTGTCCGTCGAAGACGAGCGGCAAACCTCTCGCAAATCGAGGTTCGCCCTCACACGAGCCAGCGGAACTGCCGGGTATCGCTGCTGCGGTTTATAAGCCGCGCCGCTGTACTGACCACTGCCCGTTCGTGCGCACCAATCCTTTCGACCGTGTCTGGCCCAGGGACGAGTCTTCGATCCTGAATTTCAGACAATGATGCACTCTGTCATTAGTGACATTCATCGCATCTCCCAGCCAGACGCTCGCTGAATAGTCGCCTCTGGCGAGTCGGTTTTCCTGCAGGGAAACCTCCACTATCGCACGCTCGGCGGGGAGCGTTACAGTGGCCTTGTCGTCACTGGTATTCGGATTGTAGATAATCCGCTCCATCATATCCCGGATCGCCACCGAAAGGTTGCACTTGGCTCCCGATTTCCCCCGCACCGAAAGGCGAAACCGGATCGGCTCCCCGGCTTGAATCTGCCCGGCTCGAGCCCCCTTGCTGTCAAGTATCTCAACGGCCTCGATCCGCATGGGGCCGTCACCGGAACGTTCTGATTTCCAGTGGCGTAAATCGACGTATCCGTCCGGCGTGGCCACCGACAAGTATTCGGACACGACATCCGGCGTCGAGCCGTCGGCCTGTAGAGAACCGCGTGTGAGCAGAAGCGCTCTCGGGCAGAGGTCCGTGATCGCGCCCATGTTGTGGCTTACGAAGAGCACGGTTCGCCCGCTTTTGGCGACGTCGTCCATCTTACCCAGGCATTTGTTCTGGAATTCTGCGTCGCCAACGGCGAGGACTTCGTCAATGAGAAGGATTTCGGGGTCGAGGTGGGCAGCGACAGCGAAGCCGAGCCGGACTTTCATACCGCTGGAGTATCGCTTGACGGGGGTGTCGATGAACTTCTTGACCCCGGAGAAATCGACGATTTCGTCGAACTTTCGGTTTATCTCGGTACGCTTCATGCCCAGGATGGCACCGCTGAGATAGATGTTTTCGCGGCCGGTGAGTTCGGGGTGGAAGCCGGTCCCAACCTCGAGGAGCGAGCCGACACGCCCTCTCATATGGGCGCGGCCTTCTGTCGGCTCGGTGATGCGCGAAAGGATCTTGAGCAGGGTGCTTTTCCCGGAACCGTTGCGGCCAATGACGCCGACGACTTCGCCGGGCTGGACCGCGAAGGTGGCATCCTTCAGCGCCCAGATGATGTTGCTGTCGGAGCTGGATGCACGGCCGAAATTGCGGAGACGTCGCAAGGGTGCGGAGGCGACCTCGATGATGGCCTCGCGGAAAGTGTGGTACTGCTCGCTGGCACCGATGTGGTAGAGCTTGGATAGGTTATCGACCTGGATAGCGGGAGCGGGCATGATATTTCGTTATCCGGTAATGGTTAACGGGAAATGGTCGAGGAGTTCATAGAGCGAACCTCTGGCCTGACGACAAATTGGTGAGCCGACGCCGCTCGCCCCGGAGCAGAGTTATTACGAAGGCGTTGACGAACAGCCATAACCGATCACGCGGTTTGGTCATATGATATCGGCGAAACGGCGCTCGATGCGCCTGAAAACGACCGCGCCGACGAAGAAAAGGACGAGTGCGACGGCGGCGGAGATTGCGATGTTCGACCAGTCGAACGGCTTGCCGAGAATCGCCGAGCGGTAGCCGTCCACGATGCCCGCCATCGGGTTGAGCATGAGGAGCCACTGCCAGTCCTCGGGGATAATATCGACGGAGTAGATGACGGGAGTCAGGAACATCCATATCTGGACCATGAACGGGACTACATATCGAAAGTCGCGGTAGGCGACATTGAGGGCGCTGATGAGTGTGCCGGCCCCGAGGGACGCTATGACGGTTAGAACCACGAGAGGGCCGACCATCAGAATCCCGACCCTGGGGGCGATACCGTACCAGGCCATCAGGCCGACGAGAACGAGGAACGAAATGGCAAAATCGACCAGGCACCCCCCCACGGCGCCGAGCGGGATAACCAGCCGAGGAAAATAGACCTTGGTGACCAAGCTCGAGCTCCCGACGACGCTGTTGCTGCTGCGTGAGAGCGACTCGGAAAAGAACTGCCAGGGGAGCAGTCCGGCGAAGACGAAAATGGGGTACGGAAAGCCCTCGGAGTCCATCTGTGCCAGGCCGCCGAAGATGACACTGAAGACGATCATCTTGAGAAACGGTTGGATGAACGCCCAGAGAAAACCGAAAACAGTCTGTTTGTAGCGTATTTTGACATCGCGCCAAGTCAGAAAATACAGGAGCTCGCGGTACCGCCACAGATCTCCGAAATGGATGGGAATCCACCCCTTCTGGGCCTCGATGATGAGCTCGGGGATGTCTTCTGACGGAGCGGCCGGGGCCGACTCATCGGCAGTCATGGCGGATGTGAATTGGTTCGATTGGGGGTTCATAGGCGTCAGTCCTGTTGCGGCACCCTGCACGTTGCGGATACGAGTTCGACTCGTCGGGGTAAAGAGTACTCAACACCGGGCACAGCCCATACGTCCGCCCCGGGTGCCAATCGAGCTTGGCATTCGGCAGGGGGCCTCATCAATCCGGGCTGAGACGGGGCCATAGTGCATTGGTACATAGAAAGGTGTGGCGAGATAGCCGAATCCAGCGCCGTGACGGCCACGTTATATCTCTAGGGGGCCGGTCGGCGGAATATGGGAAATTGGTCGCTTGCCATTGGCGGCTGCTTCTTCGCGTCGTTTGTGCCGTCGGCCAGTACTTCGGCCGTTTCAATGCCCGCGCCACAGAATCGGCCGAGATTTTGTGCGAGCCCGTCGGTGATGAGTTGGAGCGTCTCGGGCACGTGTCGTTCGAGCGGTCGGCCGCCTGTGGTCTTCCTGATGTCGAGCTTGCCGACCACGACCCCACCTTCGGTGACGAGCGGGCAGCCGAACGTCCATGTCCCGATGCTCTCTTCGTCGGTAAGCCCGCTCCGTTTGCGTATCCACTCGAGTGTGTCGCTATCGGTTGTCCTCGGCGGTGTTTCCAGAGAAGCGGAAATCGTGACCTGAGCGTGGTCGATTTCAAGGTCGTCGGCGGCTTGCGTGAACGCCGCCCACACGGCGTCCGGATGTTCGGCCTGCCGCATACGTTCGACCGCCTCGTACCCGATGCGGCTGCCGTGTCCTCTCCGTTTGCGTTGTTCGAGCCCGTTCGAGATACGCTGCCGGGCGAGCAGAATTTCGTTCCAGCCGAGCAGCCGGACGACGAGTGCCCCGCACAGAGCCAGCACGAGCACGACGGCGGTGCTTCTCCCGCCTCGGCTGGCGTTCATTATGACGGCGATGCCGGCGAGAGCGAGGCATGCGGCGTACAGCACGAGCACGGCCTGGCGGTGGCCGAGCCCCATCTCGAGCAGCTTGTGGTGGATGTGGCCCCGGTCGCTGGAGAAGACGGGCACGGCCCGTGCCCACCGACGGAGTATGGCGAGTGCGGTGTCGAATATGGGCAAGCCCATGGCCGTGACGGGCACGACGAGTGCGACGACGGTGTGTGCTTTTCGCGACGCGAGCAGTCCGATGCAGGCAATGAGAAAACCGAGCAGGTAGCTGCCGGAGTCGCCGAGGTAGATGGATGCGGGGTGGAAGTTGAACACGAGGAAGGCGGCGGTGACGCCGATGAGGGCCGCGGCGAAGACAGCGTTCTGTGTGTTGCCGATGAGCAGCCCGCTGATGAGCATGGTCGCGGCCACGAGCAGGGTGACACCCGCGGCGAGCCCGTCGAGCCCGTCGATGAAATTGATGGTGTTCATGCAGCCGAGGAACCAGAAAAGCGTGACGGGCAGCGTGAGCAGGCCGAAATAGATGTATCCCCCGAACGGGTTGCTGACCCAACCGATCTGGAAGCCGCCGGCGTACATCGCGCCGGATATGACGGTGAGGAATACGAGTTTCCAGTGTGCCTTGAGCCCGCGGACGTCATCCCACAGTCCGACGAACAGGACGGCAAGCCCGCCCGCGACGATCCAGCCGAATTCGGACACCCCGATCGGGCCATCGAGAAGGACCAACCCGCGGATGAGAATACCGGCTGTCAGGGCACCGAAGAACGCGACGAAGATGGCGAGTCCGCCGATCCGTGGAACCGGATGGCGATGTACCTTGCGGTATCCGTCCGGATGGTCCATCACCTCCAGACGGTGACCGAGTCGGCGCACCAGTTCCGTGGCCGCCAGTCCGAACACCAGTGCGAGCCCCAGGATGAGCAGATAGTCAATCATCGATTAGTTCCACCTGTCCGCCACAGAGCACGTGAAAGCGTTCTGCTAACGGGGCCGGTCGCACAAAACGCCCCGCCCGGCAGCTGGTTTATTACGATTGCGGCTTCGCCCTGGAAACAGTATAGTTGCGGGACCGGGGGCGAGCAAGATAATTCCGCCGGAGCCGGTCGGGCCCGGTAGCGGGCGGGAGGGCAGGGCAGTCATCGGCAGTGGAGTTCGCTTCGAGTTGAACCTGGGTTCGGACGGCATCGGCGAAGGTGTTTGTGAACTCTCACGTCGCGTGTTCAGAGTGCCTCCAGATATTCCGGGTTGATCTCTGCCGCGACACCTTGCCCCAGCAGGTCCACGGTGACGACAATCCGGTGGACGCCTTTGCGCCGCGACACATAGCCCTCGACCCCCTGGAGCGGCCCGGTCCGCACACGGACCCGCTGTCCGCGTTTGAGAGCCGGCCAAGGGTCCACATCTACCGACGCTTCGACCATCCTGCGGACGGATTCGACCTGTTGTTCGGGGATAGACACGGGGCCGGCCCCGTTCGAAACAACGTGGACCACCCCCCGTGTGTGCTGGGCGGCGGCCAGATCCGCTTCGCCCAGTATGTACACAAAGAGATACCCTGGGAACAGCGGTTTTCGTACCAGCTTCTTCCGGTCTTTCCACTGACTCAGCACGTCATAGAGTGGCAGGAGATGTTCAATCCCTTTTTCGGAAAGCTGCTCGGCGACGCTCTTCTCGTGTCGTGACCGTGTGTAGAGGGCATACCATCGGCCCCGAGCGCCTTCTAGGGAAGGGCTGTTGCCCGACCCTTTCGGTTCGGTTTCTATCGAGCCCACATATAGCCCGTGCCCTTGTCCCGGCATGCCATGGGCCTCTCACTTACACTCATAAAACTGACGTAAGCTACGTCTCAATAATGCCTTATGTCTATACCGGCCGGATCGATGTTCCTGCCGGACACCACACCGGCGCGTTGCATACGTGCCGGCCCTTCGACTGGCACGTCCAGCCCAAAAAAATCTGAGAGCGGCTGCTGCCGCCGCAATTCGCATCGCCCATACGTCCTTGCTCCCGAGCCTGGGGCGAATCGAATCGGTCGCCGCACGATATCATCCTACGCGCCGCCATGCCCATCGTCAACCGGTAGTTCGTCAACATCGCTCAGGACGTTTGCAAATACCCCGACATCAGGCGGAAACGTTGCCCTGGTTCAAGGATATGTGGGAAATAACGGTTTCGGAATTGGGGCGTCGGCGGGACAGGCAACATCAGGATTCTGGTGGCGCGTAGTGATGGCGCGGCCCCCCGCCCGAAGGCGGGGGAATGGCGGAGAGGCAGGGATTCGAACCCTGGGAAGGTTTGCACCTTCACCGGTTTTCGAAACCGGCCCGTTCGACCGCTCCGGCACCTCTCCGGTGTTCCTGCTACTGGTACTATATTGGTCCGCTCTGGCTTCGTCAAGTTTGACGGGATGCCGATTCAGGAGACCTCGCCGATGCTCATCAGGAACTCGGCGTTGGTCTGGCTCCTTCGCAGCCGCTGGCGCAGGAGGTCGATGGCCTCGAAGGCGTTCATCTCGGCCAGGACTTTGCGTAGTGCCCAGATGCGCTGGAGTTCGTCGGGATGGAGCAGCAGTTCCTCTTTGCGGGTGCCCGAGCGATTGACGTCGATGGCGGGATAGATGCGCCGGTCGGCCAGCCGCCGGTCGAGGACGAGCTCCATGTTGCCGGTGCCCTTGAACTCTTCGAAGATGACCTCGTCCATCCGCGACCCGGTCTCGACCAGCGCGGTGGCGAGGATGGTAAGACTTCCGCCTTCTTCGATGTTGCGGGCGGCCCCGAAGAACCGCTTCGGTTTCTGGAGTGCGGTGGCATCGACGCCGCCGGACAGGATTTTGCCGGAGTGTGGGACCTCCGTGTTGTATGCCCGGCCGAGGCGGGTGATGCTGTCGAGGAGGATGACGACATCGGTCTGGAGCTCGACGAGCCGCCTGGCTTTCTCGATGACCATCTCGGCAACCTGGACGTGGCGGCTGGCGGGCTCGTCAAAGGTGGAGCTGATGACCTCGGCATCGACGCCGCGGTCCATCTCGGTGACTTCCTCGGGCCGCTCGTCGATGAGCAGGACCATGGCGTGGACTTCGGGGTTGTTGGCGGTGATGCTGTTGGCCATCATTTTGAGCAGGACGGTTTTCCCTGCCTTGGGCGGCGAGACGATGAGACCGCGCTGCCCCTTGCCGATGGGGGCGATGAGGTCGATAATCCGGGTCTCGAGCTGCTCGGGGTCCCGTTCGAGCAGGAACCGCTCGTCGGGATGCAGAGGGGTGAGGTCGTCGAAGACGATGAGGTCGGCGAGCAGGTCCGGGGCCTCCTGGTTGACGGCGTCGACGCGGAGCAGGGCGAAGTATCGCTCGCTATCCTTGGGCGGGCGAATCTGGCCGGCGATGAGCTGGCCGGTTCGCAGGCCGAACCGTCGAATCTGCGACGGCGAGACGTAGATGTCGTCCGGTGAGGGCAGGTAGTTGTAGTCGGGCGAACGCAGGAACCCGTATCCCTCGGGCATGACCTCGAGAACACCCTCGCCGAACATCAGACCGCTCTTCTCCGCCTGGTGTTCGAGGATATGGAAGATCAGGTCCTGTTTCTTCAGGCCCGTATATCCCTCCACCTTGGAGCTTTTGGCCAGGTCGTGCAGCTCGGCAATCGTCATCTTCTTGAGTTCTGCGATGTCGATGCTCTCGCGCTTGGCCTTTTCGTACTCTTTGGGCGACAAGGTCTTGGTGCCCGGGTTAGACTTCTTGCTGTTTTTGCCTGAGTTGCTCTGCTTCTTTTTCGGTGACGGTTTCGACTTTGAGTTGCCCATCCTATTCTCCAGTGTCTGTGAGTGCTTGGGCGATGTCTCGGACCATGCGGCGGGTGGTCCGAAGGTCGCCCTGGTTGCAGATTGTCACATTGGCGCGTTTGCGTTTCTCCTCGATGGAGGTCTGGCGCGCCTCACGTCGCTCTATTTCTTCGGGGGGCCAGTGGCGTTCCCGGGCCAGACGACAAACCCGTGTGTCCCGGTCACAATCGATAAACGCCACGGTATCGCAGAGGCGATCGAGCCCGGTCTCCAGCAGCAGCGGGGCGTCGATCACGCACAGCGGAGGCCCTCCGTCAGTGCGGCAGGCGGTGATCCTGCGTTCGATTCGCTCGATCACGCGCGGGTGGAGGATTGCGTTCAGTTTATTCAGGTCGCCGGGCCGGTCGAACACGATGTCCGCCAGCCGGGCGCGGTCGAGTTGACCGCCCTCGGTAAAGATATCCCGGCCCCATTCGGCCTCTATGGCCTCCCGGACGTCGGGGGTGCGGTGCAGTTCGGAGCAGATGGCATCTGCATCGATGACCTCGGCTCCCCATTCTCCGAAGAGCCGGGCGACCGTCGATTTGCCGCTCCCGACACCGCCGACCAGGCCCAGAACGGTGCATTTCTGCTTCCGGCCGGTGTTGGCGGTCCGCTGATGGTTCTGTTCGGTCACGGGCATACTCACTTTGCATCGAGCCAGTTGGGGCCCACTCCAATGTTGACTTTGACCGGCACGTCGAGCTTTCCGGCTCCGACCATCTCATCGCGTATCATTTCTCGTTCGGCGTCCATCCCGTCGAGCTGGACCTCGAAGACGAGTTCGTCGTGTATCTGCAGGAGCATCTGCACCGGGCGATTTTCGGATTCGATCCGGCGGTATATGCGGTTCATCGCGATTTTGGCCATGTCGGCCGCTGTGCCCTGGATGACCGCGTTCACTGCCATTCGTTCGGCGTAGCGCCGCTCGTTGGCGTTTTCGGAGCTGATATTCTTGAGATACCGGCGTCGTCCGAACATCGTGGTGACGAACCCATGCTCGCGGGCGAACTCGATTGTGGTCTCGATAAACTCCTGGACCCGGCTGTACCGTTTAAAGTATGCATCGATGAAATCGGAAGCGGTTTCCACCGATACGCCGATACCTCGGGACAGCCCGTAGGGAGTCAGTCCGTAGATGATGCCGAAGTTGACGGCCTTTGCCCGTCGGCGCATGCCGCGGTCGACATCGTCCACGCCAACGCCGTTGATTTCGGCGGCGACAAACGAGTGGATGTCGAGGCCCGATCGAAATGCGTCGCACAGGGCGGGATCGTCTGACAGATGTGCCATGATCCGCAGCTCGATCTGCGAGTAGTCGGCGGCGAGTAGCCGACGGTCGTCACTCGAGGCGACAAATGCCCGCCGGACGTTCCGTCCTTCTTCGGTCCGAACGGGGATATTCTGGAGGTTGGGCTCGCTGCTCGACAGCCGCCCGGTCGCGGTCATCGTCTGATTGAACGAGGTATGGATTCGCCCGGTCGCCTTGTTGACCATCCTGGGCAGGACGTCGGTGTAAGTGTTTTTGAGCTTCTGGAGCTGGCGGTAGCGGCTGACCATGGCGGCGATGGGGTAATCGATGGCGAGTTCTTCGAGTACGCCCGCCGCGGTCGAATAGCCGGTCTGGGTCTTCCGCTTGGGCGGGAGGCCCAGCTTGTCGAAGAGCACGACGGAGAGCTGCTGGGGCGAGTTGATGTTGAACGTTTCGCCCGCCTCGTCGTAGATATGGCCGGCGATGAACTCCAGTTCCGCTGACAGTTCCTCGGAGATGTCGGCGAGGGCGCTGGCGTCGAACGGGATGCCTGTGTACTCCATCTCGGCCAGGACTTCGACCAGGGGAAATTCAAGGTCGCGTGCGAGCCGGGCAAGCCCGCTCTCATCAAGTTGCGGGGCCAGCACGTGGTACAGCCGGACGACGGCATCGGCGTCTTCGCAAGCGTAGTCGGCCGCCTTGCTCACCTCGACGCGGTCCATCGTGATCTGGTTCTTCCCCGTTCCGATCAGCTCGGCGATGGGCGTCTTGCGATAGCCGAGATAGCCGAGTGTCAGGTCGTCCAGGTTATACCGCCGACGATCTGGGTCGAGCAGATAGGCCGCGACCATTGTGTCGAAGGTGATGCCCCGCATCCGGATGCCATTGTTGCAGAGCACGACGGCGTCGTACTTGAGATTCTGCCCGATCTTGTTTGGCCGCTCATTTTCCAGAAGAGGCCGAAGTGCGTCGAGGACATCTTCCACTGGCAAAGTCTTGCTGCCGAGCGGCCCGGCAACTGGGACATACCATGCCTCGCGCTCCGACAACGCGAAGGACAGCCCGACGATGTGCGCTTTCATCGGCCGTCGGCTGGTTGTCTCGAGGTCGAACGAGAACCAGTCCTGTTCGGCGAGCTGCCCGACCAGCTTGTCGAGCTGCTCCGGCGTTTGGACGATGTGGTATTCGACTGCGCCGCGGTCGGTCGTCACGGGCGGCGGATCGGCCAGGTCTTCCGTGTCGCCCAGTTCGACGATGAACTTCTTGAATCCCAGGTCGCGGAAAATCTCGATCAGCTTCGCCTTGTCCGGCTCGCGTCGTCGGCAGTCTTCGACCGACAGTTCCAGGGGGACATCGACATCGAGTTGTACGAGCCGGCGGCTGGCACGGGCGTCGTCGGCGCCCTCGGCGAGCCGCTTGCTGAGGACATCTCCGCTGACCTCGTCGGCGTGATCGAGCACGTTATCGAGAGTCCCGTATTCCTGGATCAACTTGAGGGCGGTCTTGGGGCCGACGCCGCGGATGCCGGGCACGTTGTCGCTGGTATCGCCGGACAGCGCCATCATGTCGGGTACCTGCTCGGGCCGGATGCCCTTGTCCTTCTCCAGGTCATCGGCGGAATAGGCCTTGCCCGATTGTGTGTCGTAGATGCGGATGTGTTCGTCCAGAAGCTGCAGAGCGTCCTTGTCTCCGGTTGCGATGTACACGTCGATGCCCTTGCTGGATGCCTGCTTCGCCAGCGTGCCGATCACGTCGTCGGCCTCATAACCGGGGACGGCAAGTACGGGCACGTTGGCCGCATCGAGGATGTCTCGGATGATGGGCATCTGCGGGCTGAGGTCATCCGGCATCGGCTGGCGTTGTGCTTTGTAGTCCTCGTACTGCTCGTGCCGGAAAGTCAGGTCGGCGGTGTCGAAGGCCACAGCCAGGTAATCGGGTTTCTCTTTCTTGAGCAGGTTGAGGATGAGCCGTGTGAACCCGAAGGCGGCATTGGTCGGACGGCCGTCGGGCGCGGAAAGGTGGCGGATGGCATAGAACGACCGATAGCAATGAGCGTGTCCGTCCACCAGTATGAACTTTCTGCTCATTGCCGGCTCGCTGTCGTCTGCTTTTCAGGATTCATCCGAGATTGCCTGCAGATGTCGGGTCGCTGTGTGGATCAAGCGCGAGCTGCCGGAACGGGCGAAAGCCCGCATCGGGAAGCGCCCGGTTTGCGGTCAAGGAAGCTTTAAACGGGAATTCATGTCAAATCAGATGCAACGGACGGCGTTTGGGTAATCTTGAAACTCCGTTGCGGTTTCGTACAGGGGATAACAACAGTTATCCCGCCGACGGACTGGTCCGGAAATGTTGGCGGCTATGTTTGCTCCCGCCCACTACGTATAATCATAGACGCTTTCCGAGCCGTGTCAAGCCCAAAATACAAGAAATCCGGGGTGCGCAGGTACATGGTCCCCACTTTGCGCGTCGAAATAGTTGTATCGTCAGGCACGGGCGGAGGCACGAAGTCCTTCGGCCCGGGCTCGAATATCCGTTGACGTTTCGTACCGGTACGGATACAATTCAAACTGAACACGGAGGGGCAGATGTTCACAGGAATCATCAGGACGCTCGGGCGAGTCACGCGTTTCGCCAGGACGGCGGAAGGGGCTCGGCTGGGTATCGAGCTGGCGTCTCTGGGCGAGGAGGCCGCCTATCGCGAGAGCATCTGCGTGAACGGTGCCTGCCTCACCGTGGCGGAGAGAGCGGGGGGCGAATGCCTGTTCGACGTGGTCGAAGAGACTCTCTCGCGAACCACCCTCGGGGAATTACGGGTGGGCGACCGGGTCATCATCGAGCCGGCTCTTCGCGTTGGTGACCCGCTGGGCGGACACTTTGTCCTGGGGCATGTCGATGGGATTGGAACCATCGAAAACATACGGCAATCGGGCGGGAGCTCGGAACTCATTTTTCGTGTTTCCCAGACGATACTGGAAGAGATCGTGCCCAAGGGATCGATCGCCGTCGATGGCATCAGTTTGACCGTGGCCGCATTGGCCGACCAGTCGTTCGCCTGCGCAATCGTGCCCACCACGCTCGACGAGACAACTCTGGGCTTCAGGCGGCCGGGCGACAAGGTCAACATAGAAACGGACATCCTGGGCAAGCATGTGTTCCGGGCGCTGCGGGGTTCGGCGGAAGCCGGCTCGATCACGCTCGATATGCTGCGCCGGACCGGCTTCGCCTGAGGAGAGAACAAACAAAGGAGAATATGGATCATGGACGAACTGCACGATCTGCCGATGGTGGATGGCCAGACCGCATCGCCGCAATCCAGCTCGAGGAACCGCCTGCCTTGGGTGGCCGCTGTCGCAATCTTCCTGTGTTTCAGCATCCTGTACATTGGGCTTCGGACCGGCCAGTATAACGGCGATATGGTGTGGCAAGCTCGCACCGCCGAAGGTCTGCGCGATGTCGATTTCAAGGCGGACCACCTGATGTACGGGCCGATGGTGCGCGGCATCTACCTGGCGTGGCAGGCGGTGGGCCTTCCGGGCCGAGCGCTCATCGCCCTGCAGACGGTCAACGCCCTTTTCGGCGGGGTGATGATCGCCGTTATGTTCCTGATCATGTGGCATCTGACGAAGCGCCCGGGGGTGTCGATCTTCACCGCCGCCCTGTTCGGGCTGACCCCGTATATATGGCGCCACGCGACCGACGTGGAGACGTACGCCACGAACAAGATGTTTCAGACTATCGCCATCTATTTCATGTTCCTGCTCGCGATGCGGGGCGAACGGTCCAGGCCGTACCTGCTCGCCGTGGCCGTCGGCGTCTTTCACGCAATGGCGGCCCATATTCAGTACCTGCACGTGATGCTGGTGCCGGGTGCACTGGCCGCCTGCATGCTCTCGGTGGAGAGCGGCTGGCGCAAGCGGTTTGGTGTCGCCGGTGTTTACCTCGGCGTTGTCGGCGTACTGGTCTGGGTTCCGTACCTGTATATCGCTTTCTTCGTCGTCGAGGTGTCCGACCTCTCCGGCTTATGGGCTTGGCTGGTTGGCCCCGCCTATGGCTGGCCGGCGGGTGCTCGAATGGGGGTTCTCGAGACGCCGATGAAGCTGGGCGCCGGGTTCCTCAACTGGGCGACTCCGCTGGGGCTGCCCACTCACCAGGCAAAGCGGGTACTGCTCGGGGACAACGGCCTGGGGGCCTACCTGGCGGATTTCTGGTGGCGTATCCCGATCGTGCTTTCCCTGGGAGCGGTACAGGCGGGGTTGATCTGGCGCCTCATCCGCTCGTGGCGGCATATCGTGGCAAGCTGGCGGAACGTGGTCATCGTATCCTTATTTATCATCGTTTTTTACCAGGCGTTTCACATCTACTGGGGCGGCTTCTTCATGAATCTGGCGATGCCGGCCTATGTGGTGATGCTGGCTCTGGCCTACGTCGACGCCTGCCGCAACCGCCGGGAGGAGAAGTTCGCCAACGTGCTTTCCATCGGCGTCCCGGCTATCCTGGCCATTGTCGCCACGGCAGGCCTCGTCTTCGCCTACATTCCCCAGCACGACCCGGCAAACAACGAAGCGCTGCAAGAGGTGAAAGCGGTCTCGTCAGAGGTCTCGACGGATGACCTGGTGTTCGGGCCCGGCGGCTGCCTGGCCAGCGAGTACTGGGCTTACTTCGCACCGATCCATCGAACCCACTGGCTGGAAGTTTACGTCGGCCCGGAAGACGACCGGCTCGGCTTCATGCTCCGCCGCGGCGACCGTGCGATCGAGGAAGTGCTCGAACAGGGCGGGCGAGTATTCGTCCATCGGCTGTTCGCCGACGAGGATCACATGACTCGGCCCTGGAACGAAATGCGATTCGCAGGAGTCGAACGCAAAGACGTGGCCGGCCATTTTCGCCGTTACCCGCACGAAGAGATCGAGATCGCTGGCTACCGCTACTGGGAGATCACCGGACTGCCGGAAGATCGGGAAGTCGAGGACGAGGCCGAACTTGATGAACCGACACCGGCCGTGGACTGATCGGGGAGGCCCTTCCCGACGGCTTTTACCCGCCGGGGCAGAGTTTCTTGTTCAGTGTGACGCACTTCGTATCCCGGGCATATAGCGCCGGCCTCCGGCCTGCGGTGAGTATGGGCGCTCCCTGGGCCGAGCCGTTCGGTTTCATATACCGGCCTTGTGGGCACCGGTCAGCCGATCCGCGAGAGGAGAGTTTTATGGCATTTCGATTCTGGCGTCGAATGAAAATCGCGCCCGGCGTGACAGTCAATCTCAGCAAGTCCGGCGGCTCGCTGTCGTTCGGCCCACGCGGAGCCAAATTCACGGTCAGCCCGCGCGGTCGCCGGACCACGATGGGCATCCCGGGCACAGGACTTTTTTACACGGCGACTTCGTCGCGCGGCAAGGGCAAGAGGGGAGGGGGGTCAACTCCGCCGGAGCCGGCCGCCCGACCGGAAACTCGCCTCTCGATGGGGTTTTTCCAGCGGCTGGTCACCCCTCAGGAGGAGGAAGATTTTGTCGACGGATGCCGCGAACTGGTCGGCGGAAACCAGACGGGCGCCCGCGGCTATCTTCGCAAAGCGACGGAACTGCCCGACGCGGCCTACATGTCCGGCCTGCTCGCCCTCGATGCCGGCGACTATGAAGAGGCGGAGACCTGCCTGACGATCGCCACCCGGAACCACCGGCGGCTGGGGCGGCTGCTCGGCAAGTATGGGATCGACGCCCGAACTACCCTGCGCATCACCGATCAGGTCTCGGCACACGCCGAGCCCGGCCTCCGGGGCTGCCTCCTCGCACTGGCCGAGGTTTACCAACTCCAGCGGCGCCCACAGGACGCCCTGAACTGTCTGCGGCGGCTCGATAAACTGGAACCGGGCGACGTGGTGGTCTATCTGGCGGAAGCCGAGCTCCTGTACGCCGCCCGACCGGATGACAAGAAGATCGCTCAGCGCATCGTCTCGATGGCCGCCGATGTGGAGAACGAGACCATGGTCCACACCGCGCTCCTCCTGTACAAGGCGAAAGCTCTCCGCACGCTCGGACTGCTCGACGCCGCCCGCGATACGCTCACCTACGCACTGAGGCGGAAGAAGGACCGACCGGCCGAGCTCCTGCGGGATATCCGCTATGAGCGGGCCTGTGTGTACGAACAGTCGGGCAGGACAGGTCGAGCACGGAGCGAGTTCGAAAAGCTCTACGCCGATGCGCCCGACTACGAGGACGTGGCCGAACGGCTCGGGCTGGTGGAGCCGTAATCGATGGACGATCGGCAGATTCTCCACGTGGACATGGACGAGTTCTTCGCCGCCGTGGAGAAGCTGGACCGACCGGAACTTCGCGGGAAGCCGCTGCTGGTCGGCG
>PWKM01000196.1 GCA_003559755.1 Planctomycetota bacterium | reverse complement strand
CGCCGCGACATCGGCCACGAATACCGGCCGGCAGCCGCGAGCGGCGAACGCCGCGGCGTGCATCAGCCCGATCGGCCCGGCCCCGAAGACGAGTGCCCGGTCGCCCGGCTGTGCGCCGAGGTATTCCTGGCCGTTGATCACGCAGGAGAGCGGCTCGATGAGGGCGGCGGCATCGGGGCTGATCTCTTCGGGGATGGGGATCACGTTGCCCTGCTCGACGCCGCGTGCGGGCACGCGGAGGTATTCGGCGAACCCGCCGGGATAGTCGTAGCCCAGCGGCTTGATCTTCTCGCACAGGTTATACTGCCGGCGCTCGCAATAGATGCACGCTCCGCAGCCGATGGGCGTGGCGACGACGACGCGGGTGCCCACGGGCGGGCTGTCAACGCCCGGTCCGAGCTGATGGACCTCGCCTGCGATCTCGTGCCCGATGATGGCGGGCGGCACGACGTTCTTCTGACCGTGCAGGAACACCCGCTTGTCGGTCCCGCACACGGCGCAGCGGAGTACCCGGACGACGATCTCGCCTGGCCCGGCCGTCGGGGTCTCGACCTGTTCAATGCGGACATCGCGGATGCCGTGATAGACAGCGGCTTTCATCGGTGTTTCCTTTCGTGTCTATGGAGTCCGGCGGCCCAGGCCGCGTTCAAGCAGTCGGCCCGTTCGTGTTGCCGGCCGATCATGATCGGGCTTCGGCGAGGATGGGCCGGACGTCGGTGAGGAAGGCGTCCCGGAGCAGGGCGTCGGCCCGGGTCGGGTCGCAGTCGTCCTGTGCTTCGTGCAGCGAGTCCCAATCGACGAGCAGTGCCTTGGCGTAGGCGGTCTCGATATTCTCGACGGACTCGATCATCTCGGCCAGCGGGTCCTTGACGTTATGGCTCTGGTCGATCATCAGGGCGAGTTCGTCGATGGGGGAATGGCCCCGCCGTTCGCCCTCGACGAGGTTGCAGAGGATGCGGAAGAGCTGTCCCGGGTGCAAGCTGCCTGTGGCGAGGTCGTCGTCGGCGTACTGGCTGTCGTTGAAGTGGAATCCGCCCAGGTCGCCGCTCCGCAGGAGGAACGCGACGATCTGCTCGACGTTGGTGGTCGGGGCGTGGTGGCCGAGGTCGACGAGCACTCGTGCCCTCGTGCCGAGTTGCCGGCAGAGTTCGCGGCTCCGGGCATAGTCGGGGATGGCGGTGGCGTACATCCCCGGCTCGAAGTACTTGTACTCGATGAGCAGGGTGTGGTGGTCGTCGAGTGCTTCGTAGATGGTGCTGACAGCGGCTTCGAGCCGGACGGCCTGGTCGTATAAGCTCATCTGTCCGGGCGAGTTCGTGCCGTCGGGCAGCCAGAGGACGAGCGTGTCGGCCCCGAGCGTCCGCATGATCTCGATGCAGTCGAGGTTGTGTTCGACCGACGCGGCTCGGATTTCGTCGTCCGGGCTGGTGAGGGAGCCGAACCGGAGGCGGTGGTCGAGGACTCCTCGCGGGGTGAACAGGTTGGCGTTGATCGAGCCGGCGGCGAGGCCCGCCCGGTCGAGCCACTCGGCGAGTCGGGCGATGTCGTCCGGCGTCGAGCCGTCCCAGGGGAAGTGCAGGGCGACGGTCCGGCCCTTGCCGGTCAGTTCGCGGAACCGGCCGGCGGCGGCGATCCGCTCCTCGACCGTGGTGGGCACGCCCGGGCTGTCGTATGCGGCGAACCGTGTGCCGCCGCGTCCGAAGCCCCAGCTCGGCACTTCGACGGGCAGCATGGCCACCCGCTCGATCACCTCGTCGATTCGTTCCGAGCCGAACGTCTCGGCCAGCAGCTTCAGTTGCTGTGCTCTCAGGTCAGCCATCGCCCACTCCTGTCCCCCCGTCGATCCGGCGACCAACGCCCGGCTCCGACCACGGGCCGGACGCTCGGGCGGGTCGTTTACCTAGGGCCGGAGCGTCGGGTCATTCTGTCTCGCGCTCGACCACGGCTTCGGGCACCGTGATCTTGATGTCCTCCGGCCGCAGGTCGCTTTCGCCGATTTGCTTTCGAGCTTCCTGTACGGCTTGTGCCAGCTCCCTCGCCATTTGGGCATAGGTCCCGGGCTCGGTGATGGTCTCCGGCAGGAAACTTTCCGCCCTGACGTTCCATTCGCCGTCCACCTCGGTCAATCGGAGCGGGAGGCCGAACCCCGTGCCCAGTACCGTCGCTTTGCCGTTATCGACCTCGATGGAGTGGTCGACGGTTTTCTCGACCAGGGCCAGCTTGCGTCCTTCTGCCGCCCGATATTCGCCCCACGCCTGCTCGCCGTATTCTTCGATGAAGTCGTTCTTGAATTGCAATGATGCGGCGATATGTTCCGCGAGTGCAGCCGTGAGTTCGGTGGCGGCCTCCGGGCCGGTGACCTTCTCCATGAACACCGCACTATTGCCGTCGGCGAGTGCCTGGTACAGGCCGTCGACGAGCTCGCGGGCGCTGTCCTCCGGCGCCGCCTCGACTTCGGGCTCCTCTTCTGTCGGCAGGGGCTCGATTTCGACATCGATCACCTCGTCGGGGGCTTCGGGCGGTTGTTCACGGCAGCCGCCGACGATGAGTGCTGCCGCCGCCAGAACGATCATCGGCCAGGTCCATCGATTGTTTTGCATCGGTTCCTCCTCCTGTTGTGCTGATGGTGTTATGTTGTCGAGCTCTGGCTGGATGCGGCCAGTTGCTCCCTTGCCAGGTCGCGTCCGACCTCGAGCGCTTTCGCGTTCAGGTCCCAGATCGCCGACTTGCCCTCTCCGAACGCTCGTTTCATCTGTTCGATCAGTTTCTCGATGGGGACGAAGCTTCGCATTTGGTTGTATGCGCCCATCATGGTCATGTTGGCGCATCGCACGTCTCCGAGGTCGGTGGCGATTCGTGTCGCGGGGATTTCGAGGATGTATTCGGCCGGCGGCGGGTCAGTCAGTTCTATGAGCGACACGTTCGCCAGCAGAGCGCCGTCCGGCGACAGCCGCGTCTTGAATCGTTCGTAGGACGGCTGGTTCATGACGACGAGTGTGTCGGCCATTTCGACCACGGGCGATGCGATCTCGTCGGACGAGACGATCACGTGGCAATTGGCCGTTCCGCCCCGGACCTCCGCCCCGTAGGAGGGGAAGTAGGTGACGTGCATGCCTTCATCCATCATGGTCTGGACGGTCAGTTTGCCCAGGAACATCAGGCCCTGTCCGCCGAACCCCGCCATAATTGCTTGTTCCTGCATGTGATTTCCCATCTGGCTGTGTTCTGGTCGGGCTACCGGCCGTATTCAACGCAGCAGTTGCGGCCGGCGGCCTTGGCGTTTGCGAGCGCCCCGAGTGCTGCTTCGACAAGCTCGTCGGCGTTCTCGAAATTATTGTCGGTAAATGTGGCGACCCCGATGCTCACCGTGAGGTTGACGGTCTTGTCCTTGATTCGGATGGGGGTCTCGGCGATGAGCGTCCGCAGTTTCTCGGCGGCGCCGAGAGCTTGGTTTATCTCGGTCTCCGGCAGCAGAACGGCGAACTGTTCGCCGCTGAACCGGCCGATGAAGTCGCTTCTCCGCAGCGAGTCGCTCAGCAGGTGTGCGATCTCTTTCAACACCCGGTCGCAGAAGGAGCGGCCGTGCTGTTCGTTCAGCAGACGGAACCGGTCGATGTCCAGTATGGCCAGGCCGAGCGATCGTCCGTAGCGTCGTGCCCGTTCGAGTTCTCGGCGGAGCTCCGAGTCGGTCCGATTTCGGTTGTATGTCCCGGTGAGCGAGTCCGTCACGTCGATGAGTGCCAGTGACCGGCTGGTCTCTTCGAGCCGGGCCTGCAGTTCCTTCATTTTCCGACCGGTTTCGACTCTGGCGACGACCTCCCGGTCGGAGTGTGGTGCGATGAGGAAATCATCGGCCCCTTCGTCGGCCGAGATGCTGCGGCTGAACAGGGCCTCCTTGCTGCACCGGAGTATGAGGTACAGGTCGGTGCCGTATTTCTCGCGGATGCGGCTGCAGAGTTCGAAGCCGTCGGGCTCGGGCATGTCGGCGTCGATGAGCACGATCCCGATGTCGCCCTCGGCGAGCCGGTCCATCGCCGCCTGTGCATCGGCCGCACAGGCGACCTGATAGCCGGAGCGGGTGAGCAGGCGTGCCAGTGCCTGGCGCTGCTCGTCCTCATCATCGACGATGATCAGATGGGATGAGCGCCCGCTTCTCTGTTCGCCCGGCCTTTCCATTCTCACTCCTGCCCGGTTTGATCCTTGATGACGCCCGGCGGGAACACCTTGACCAGGACCTCGTCAATATGTTTGATCGACTTCTGCGCCGACATCCGCCAGTATGTGGGGCATGGCGAGAGGAACTCGACGAGCGAGAAGCCCTTGCCGTCCATCTGCGTTCGGAAGGCCTTGAGAGCGGCTCGCTTGGCCTTTCGCACGTTCGCCGGCGAGCTGACGGTGACTCGTTCGAGGTAGGTCGAGCCGTCGAGGTTCTCGAGGAGCTCGCACACGCGGATCGGGTTGCCGTGCACCACCTGGTCGCGTCCGCCGGGGGTGGTCTGCGTCTGTTGGGCGAGCAGCGTGGTCGGCGCCATCTGGCCGCCGGTCATGCCATAGACGGTGTTGTTGACGAAAAACACGCAGATGTTCTCGCCCCGGTTGGCGGCGTGAACGATCTCGGCGGTGCCGATGGCGGCGAGGTCGCCGTCGCCCTGGTACGAGAACACGATCTTGTCGGGCTGCACCCGTTTGATGCCGGTCGCTACGGCGGGGGTGCGGCCATGCGGCGCTTCGCTCACGTCGATGCGCCAATAGTCGTAGCCCAGTACGGCGCAGCCGACGGGGGCCACGGCGATGGTCTTCTCGCGGATGCCCAGTTCGTCCATGGCCTCGGCGAGCAGCCGGTGGATGATGCCGTGGCCGCATCCCGGGCAATAGTGGGTGACCGCGTCGGTCAGCGCGTGCGGGCGGCGGTAGCCGCGCTGTTTGTCAGACTTTTTCGCAGCAGTCTCGGATGGCATCCAGTATCTCCTTGGGGTTCGACACATTTCCGCCGACTCGGCCGGTGTGATAGACGGGGCGCTTGCCCTCGACGGCGAGTCGAACGTCTTCGATCATCTGGCCCATGCTCATCTCGGGCACGAGGAAGAACTGGACCTTCTCTGCCGCCTGGCGGATCGGTTCGTAGGGATAGGGCCACAGCGAGATCGGCCGGATGAGCCCCACCTTGATGCCCTCGTCACGGGCTCGCCTCATCGCCTCTTTCGATACCCGGGCCGACGTGCCGTAGGCGACGATGCACACCTCGGCGTCGTCCATCTGGAGCGTATCCCAGCGGACCTCGTTCTGCTCGATCTTCTCGTAGGTCCGTGCCAGGCGGAGGTTGAGTTCTTCGAGCACGTCGGGATCGAGGAAGAGGGATTTGATGCTCTGCTGTTCGCGGCCTTTGGCCCCGGTCAGCGCCCAGGGCTTCTCGGGCGGGCTCGGCGGCCCCAGGTGGTCGAAGGTCACCGGCTCCATCATCTGGCCCAGCCGGCCGTCGGCGAGGATGACCGCCGGGGTCCGGTACTTGTCGGACAGGTCGAACGCCAGATAGACCAGGTCGACGCACTCCTGGACGGTGCTGGGGCCGAGGCAGATGGTGCGGTAGTCTCCGTGCCCCCCGCCGCGTGTCCCCTGCCAGTAGTCGCTCTGTGCGGGCGCGATGTTGCCCAGGCCCGGCCCGCCGCGGACGATGTTCGCGATCACCGCGGGGAGTTCCATCGCCGCCAGGTACGAGATGCCCTCCTGTTTCAAGCTGATCCCGGGGCTGGACGAGGAGGTCATCGCCCGCTTGCCGGAGACGGCGGCGCCGAGCACCATGTTGATGGCGGCCAGCTCGCTCTCGGACTGGATGAAGACCCGGCCCTCCTCGAGCATCCGGTGGGACATATAGGCCGTCAGCTCGTTCTGGGGGGTGATGGGATAGCCGAAATAGGCGTCGACGCCGGCCCGGATGGCCGCCTCGCCGATCGCCTCGTTACCGGTCATCAGAATCTTGTTTGCGCTCATCAGGACTCCTGCCCTCGGTATAAAGGTGTTGCCTTATTCTACGAATGGACCGCCGCTCAAGCAAGGGCGGGCGCCGAAACACCGCGATTGGGTCCGATGTCGGTGGTGTCGGGGGAGTCCCCGGCTGATCAGGGCCGAGCCCGGGTGCCCAGGAAACGGCGTATATCGTCTTCTATATCGACGGCCAGGGCCAGCGCCCGGCGCCCCTGCTCGCCGGTGACCGGGGGCGGGCCGCCCTCGAGCACGGCTCGGAGGAACGCCCGGACCTCGTCCCGCAGGGCGTCTGTCTCCGACAGGTCGAGCGCCCGGACCTTGAGCAGCCGGCCGAACGCCGCCTCCGGGGGCATCGCGGCCAGTGCCGCCATATCGCTCTCCGATGCGGCCGACACGTCCCAGTCGTCGCGTTTTCGGAAGATATAGACCTTCCGCTCCAGGAAGTCCATCGAGATGTAGGAGTCGGGCTGGAAGACCCGGAGCCGGCGCATCGATGCGGGCGAGATGCGGCTGGCGGTCACGTTGGCGACACAGCCCGGCCCATCGTCCTGCGAGGCGAACCTCAGCCGTGCGTTGGCGATGTCGGTCCCTTCGGAGAGGATGGCGATGCCCGCGCCCTCGATCGAGTCGGGCTCGCCGCCTGCGATATCGAGGATGAGGTCGAGGTCGTGGATCATCAGGTCGAGCACCACGCTGATGTCGGTCGACCGGAACGGGTAGGGGCTGAGCCGGTGGCATTCGATGAAGGCGGGCTGGTGCAGTACGTCTCGGATGGCCCGGTAGGCGGGGTTGAACCGTTCGATGTGGCCCACCTGGAGTGCGGCCCGGTGTTTCTCGGCGGTGTCGATCAGGTCGTCGGCCTGTTCCACGGTCACGGTCATCGGTTTTTCGAGGAGGACGGATACGCCGGCTTCGAGGAACGCCTTTGCGATCTCGTGGTGGCAGGATGTCGGGGTGGCGATGCTGACCGCGTCGACCTGGTCCACGATCTCGCGGTAGTCCGTCTTCGGTTCGCAGCCGCGGTCTGCGGCCGCCTTCGCGGCCCGGTCGGCATCGACATCGACGACGAACCGCAGGTCGGCTTCGTCGAGTTCGGTGTGGACTCTGGCGTGGAACCCGCCGAGCCGTCCGACTCCGATCACGGCGGTTCTCAGGGCGCTTTCGCCGCTCAACCCTTGCCCCCCATCCTCCGGACCTCCCGCTGCCGGCCCTGTCGGCCCTCCATCTGGAGCCGGAGGAACTTGATCAGGTTCTTGACCTCGGGGGTCAGTTCCTCGGGGCGTTCTTCGAGGATGCTGAACGCCTCCTGGCGGGTGAGCTTCGAGCGGTACAGCACCCGGTGTGCCCGTCTCAGGCAGGCGATGCTCTCTTCGTCAAAGCCGTGCCGCCGCAGGCCGATCACGTTGACTCGATGGACGCTCGACGGGTTGCCCTCGGTGATCATGTAGGGCGGGGCGTCGTGGATGATGCGGGACATGCCGCCGATGAACGCATACTGGCCGACGGTGACGTAGTGGTGTACGCCGGTGAGGCCGCTGAGGATGGCGTGGTCATCGATTCGGGTGTGGCCGGAGAGGCCGACGTTGTTGATCATCACCACGTGGTTCCCCACGTCGCAGTCGTGTCCCACGTGGCAGTAGGCCATCAGGTAGTTATGGTTGCCGATGACGGTTACCCGCTGGTCCTTGGCGCTGCCCATGTTGATGGTGCAGAACTCTCGCAGGATGTTCTTGTCGCCGATCTCGACGGCGAAGGTGCCGCCCTCGTAGGCCACGTCCTGGGGGGCGGTCCCGATGGAGCAGTATGGGTAGAGTTCGTTGTCCTCGCCGATGGTGACTTGGCCCGCTATGTGGCAGCCGTGGCCGACGTCGGTCCCGGGTCCGATGGACACGTCTCCTTTGATGACGCAGTATGGCCCGACGCGGCAGGTGTCGGCGAGCTTGGCCTGGGAGTCGATGATCGCTGTTGGATGGATGGTAGGCAAAGTGTTTCCTTCTTAGGTTGGGAAGTTGTCCGGCTCGCCGGCCTTGTCGACCAGCATGTATGTCATGTCGGCCTCACACACGACCTCGCCTCCGACGAGGGCCACTCCGTGTACCACCGCGGTGCGCGACCGCACTTTTTCCGCCTCCAGTTGCAGGACCAGTTGGTCTCCCGGCACGACTGTGCGGCGGAACTTGACGTTGTCCAGTGAGAGCAGGACGGCCAGCTTGTTCTGCTCGGCGCAGCGTCGGGCGAACATCAGGCCGCCGGTCTGCGCCATCGCCTCGACCTGGAGCACCCCGGGCATGATCGGCTGGTCGGGCCAGT
The DNA here is from genome assembly GCA_003559755.1 of Planctomycetota bacterium. GTDB lineage: Bacteria > Planctomycetota > PUPC01 > PUPC01 > PUPC01 > PUPC01. The sequence continues at coordinate 11,888 of PWKM01000196.1, read as the reverse complement.
GGCCGTTGAAGAATTCCTCGTTGATGGTGACGTTCTTGATGCCGACCGCCCGCCGGTTGTCGACCAGCTCGACCAGCCGATCGACCAGCAGGAACGGGTACCGGTGCGGGAGCGCCTTCTGGATGGCCCGGACATCGAGCACCGCCTTCCGGGGCGGGGCCACTCGTTCGAGGAGGATGCGGCGTATTCGCTCGGCGAGGCGGACGTTCAGGGCGTGTCCGGATTTGATGCCGATGATGTGTGCGTTGATGTCGACCCCGGTCAGGCACAGGTCGCCCAGGATGTCCAGCACCTTGTGTCGGCACGCCTCGTCGGGGAATCGCAGGGTGTTTCCAACCACGCCGTCCCGGTTGAAGACCAGGGTGTTCTCGTAGGTCGCCCCCTTGCCCAGGTTCCGCGACCGGAGCTCCTCGATCTCGTCTTCCATGCAGAACGATCGGGCGGGTGCGAGTTCCTCGGCGAACAGCTTCGGGGTGACCTCCCACGACCCGTACTGCGGCTCGAGGACCGGGCGGTAATCCAGTGTGAACGAGATGCGCAGCCCGTCCTCGGACGGCAGGGCGATGATGCTGGCGTCATCGGCGGAGATGGAGATGGGCTGTGAGATGACGACTTCCCGTCGCGGGCGGTCCTGTTCGACGATGCCCGCGTTCTCCAGCGCTTCGGCGAACGGGGCGGCACTGCCGTCGACCACGGGCAGTTCGACGTGGTCGAGCTCGATCACCACGTTGTCGATCCGCATCGCGTAGAGTGCGGCCAGGATATGTTCGCAGAGCTGGACCTCCGCTCCCTCGGAGTCGGAGCCGGGCCGGCGGAGTGCGGTCCGACGCAGCCGGCTGATGGCGTTCTCGGTACTGACCACCACCTCGGGGCTGGCGGGCAGGTCGGTCCGTACGAAGCGGATGCCGGCCCCCTCGGGGGCGGGGTTGATCGACATGCGGACTTCTTTGCCCGTGTTGATGCCCACGCCGGTGATGTCGACGGGCTGTTCGATGGTTCTCTGTAGTCGCCTCACCGGTCCGCCTCTTTCACGTTCTGGTCGCCTGCCAGGGTGTCCACCTTTCGCTTGAGGTCCTGCACCCTCTTTCTCAGTTCGGGGAGTTTCTGGACGGCCATGATACACCTCGCCGCCCTGCGTTGGGGCCGTGCGGGCATGCCCATCACCGCCGAGCCGGGCGGGAGGTCGTTGTCGACGCCGGACTGGCCCCCGATCTTGCTGCCGTCCCCGATTTTGACGTGCCCCCGGACGCCGCTCTGGGCGCCCATCATCACGTAGTTCCCGAGGATCGCACTCCCGGCGATGCCGCACTGGCCGGTGATGATGCAGTGTTCGCCGATCTGAACGTTGTGGGCGATCATCACCAGGTTGTCTATCTTGGTGCCGGACCCGATGCGGGTCGCCCCGAACCGGGCCCGGTCGATGGTCGTGTTGCTGCCGATCTCGACGTCGTCGCCGATCTCGACCGTTCCGATCTGCGGAATCTTGTGGTGGACGCCGCTCCGGAAGTAGAACCCGAACCCGTCTCCGCCGACGACGACCCCGGGGTGGAGCAGGCACCGGTCGCCCACGGTGCACTGATGGCAGATTTTCACGCCCGGGCCGAGGGTGGTGTGCGCCCCGACCGACGCCCGATAGCCCACGAACGCGCCGGGCCCGATGGTGGCGCCCTCGCCGACGGCGGCCTCGGCTTCGATGACGGCGCCCGGCCCGACGGATACCCCCGGGCCGAGCTGGGCGGCGGGATCGACGGCGGCCGCCGGATGCACCCCTTCGGAGCGGGGCGAGGGCGGGGGAGCGAACAGCTCGGCGAGCGCCGACAGTGCGGCCGCCACGTCGGGCACGCGAATCAACGCCTGATCGCAGCCGGCCGGGCGTTCGAAATCCTCCGGCACCACGAGAGCGGACGCCCTGCTCTGGGTCGTCTGGTGGATGTACTGTGGCTCGGCGACGAAGCTCATCTGGCCCGGGGCTGCCCGGCGCAGCCCGTCGATGCCGGTCACCTCGAGCTGCGGGTCGCCGTCGATCTGGCCCTCAACCATCCGGGCCACGTCGGCCAGCCGATGTGTTTCGGTGCTGCTCAACGTCATTCGATCTCCGATCAGTGAGCGGACCCGTGCCGTTATACCCGCTGACAGCCGCCGGCGCAAGCGTCGGCTTACGGCCAATGCAGCCCGATGCTGAAGCTGAATACCTCCCTCTTGTCGCCCGACACCCTTCTGACGGGGAAGCCGAGGTACACGGCGATGGGGACCTGGCCCATGTGTGCGAACCTCGCCCCGATGCCGGTCGAGACACGCAGGTCGCTGACGGCGTCGCCCACCCCCGTCGATTTTTTCGCGACGGAACCGACGTCCACGAAGGCCACGCCCTGCAGCCGGTCCTTGATGATGGGGAACATGTACTCGACTCCGCCCTGGACGAGGAACCGGCCGCCGATGGGGTCGCCGCTCCCGACCACGGGTTGGGTCGCGCCGCCAGGCGGGTTCTGGTAGATTCGGCTGTTGCGGGGGCTGATGGTGTAGCCCTCGAACCCTCGGACCGAGCCCAGCCCGCCGGCGTACAGCCGCTCGAACACGGGCACGTCGCTGCCTACGATGCTGGCGAGTCCGCCCCACAGGGAGACGACGTGCTTGCTCTCGTCCTCGGCCTCGTAGATGGTCTTGTAGGTGCGTCCTTCCGCCCGGAGTTTGACCGCGTCGAACGACGGCGAGCCGATCAGTTCGGCCTCGAGTGTGTATCGGCTGCCGGCCGTCGGGAACGGGCGGCCGGTGATGGTGTCTCGGGTGAGCCCGGCGGCGACGCTCGGGATGGTGTGCCAGCCGCGGTCGTCCCAAACGTCGGTCGGCGCATCGCGGTCGATGCTTTTCACCTGTGCCCTCTGTGCCCGGGCTCTCAGGTAGGCGGTGAGTTCCTGGTCGATGCCGAACCGCCTGCCGAGTGTCACCTCTCCGACGAGCCGGTCGAGGTCATAGGTGTCGCGGTATTCGGTCCGGTAGAACGCGCGCACCCCGAGTTCGACCGGTCGGTCCCTCAGCCAGGGCTCGTGCCAGCCCACTCCGGTTTCGAGGAATTGGCTGCCCACTCGGGCGTAGATGTCGAGCTGCTGGCCGCCGCCGGCGTATGCCTTGCCCGAGATGAAGTCGCTCCAGCTTCTGGGGTGGTCGGTGATGTCGAAGTTGGTGTCCCGGAGCCGAATGTCCCCGAACAGCCCGACGCCGGTCCCGGCGCCCGCCCCCAGGAACAGGCGTCTTGTGACCGCCTCTCGGACCTCGACGTGGAGGTCTTTGAAATGCATGTCATCCTCTCGTCGCGGGCTGGGGATGGGTGTGATTTCGACATCTTCGAAGTAACCGGTACGGCGGAGCCGTTCGGCCTGTTGAGCGATCCTCCGCACGTCGAACCGCTCCGGCCCCGGCTCCCTCCGCCCGACCATCATCTCTCGCTCGATCACCTCGGCCCGCGTCTTCTCGTTCCCGCTGATCCGCACCACGTTGATGTAGTACACCGGGCCCGGCTTGATCTCGTATCGGATGTCGAACAGATGCTCCTCCGGCCGGGGGGTTGCCGTCTCGCTCACCTCGGCCTCCGCATATCCCCTCTCCTGGAGGGTACTGCGGACAATCGAGGCGTCGCGGGAGATGCCGGCGGGCGAGTATGGGTCGCCCTCGCCGACGCGGAGCCGGTCTCGTATGCGGGCTTCCTCGGCCGGTTCGATTCCTGCGATGGACACCGCGCCCACCCGGTAGCGGGGCCCCTCGTCCACCTGGATCCGCAGGTGTGCATCGACCGGGCGGACCGTTTCCGGCCTCCGGATGAATTCCAGGGTGAGGCGACGGCCGTCGGGGGTCGTGCGCATCCGGTAGTCGACCAGGGCGTGCCGCTCGGGCGGTTCGCTCCGGACGTAGAACCGGGCGATCGCCTGGGCGGCGTGCAGGGCGCTGGTATCGGTCACCGGGTCGCCAGCGGCAAGGGGGACGATGGCGGCGATCTGTTCGTTGGTGAACGGGCCGGTCGTGCGGGCTTCGATCCGACCCGCCCGGCCGTCCTCGTCGATCGGGATATCGACGACCACGGTCTCGCGGGCATAGGAGAAGACGACGTTGAGGACGGCGGTCCCGCCCGCCGCGGCGACGGTCGCGTCTTCGGGCAGCGCCCCGAGGCCGTGTTCGTAGTACCGGGCCTTCAGCCATTGGAGGTCACGCCGGAGCCGCTCGACCGAGAACTCCTGTCCGGGCCGGGTGAGCATCCGGTCGCGGATGGTCCGGCGCGAGACGGTCCGGGCACCGGTGATCCGGACCGAGGTCACGACGTCCCGTCCCTCCCGCTGCTCATATTGGACGAATATCATCACCTCTTCGGGGTCGAACAGGGTGGGGCGGGCGGTCACGGCGACATCGTTCCATCCGCCGGCCTGGTAGTGCTCCTCGATGGCGTCCAGGTCCTCCCGGTAGATGACGTCGACGAACCGTCGGCGTGTCCAGAACGTGTCCACCTGGGTCTCCATCAGGCGTGTGAGCTCGCGGTCGGAGAACGCCTTGTTTCCGGAGACGCTGATGTATTTCGGGCGCACCCTCGGTCCGCGGTCCACTCTGAAATGGACGGTGGTGTAGCCGACTCGGGCGGGCAGGGGGGTGTGCCGGGCCCGGGCGGTCGCAAAATAGTAGCCCTGCCGTCGGAGGTAGTGGACGATCCGGCTGCGGTCGGCCTCCAGCCGGGCGGGGGTCACCCGGTCGTCCTGCCGCAGGGTGACGGCATGTTCCATCAACCGGCCGGTGCGTACACGGGCGGCGCCTTCTTCCGGCCTGATCTCGATGGCCCACGCCCGCGGTGCCTGCTCGAAGACGTAGGTGACACGGACGCCGTCCGGGACGGTCTCGGGCCGGACTTCGAGGCACGACATGCCGTGCTCGCGGGCCAGTTCTTCCCGGTCGGCCTCGGCGTCCTCCTCAGAGAACGGGCCGCCGACCTCGAGCCGGACCGCCTGGGCGAGAAGGCGGGGGGAGGGCGACAGGACCGGCTGTTCCGCACCGGTGGCGGGGTCGCGATAGACGAACCGGACCTCGGTGATCTCTCTGCCCTCGGGCGATTCGGCTGCACCGGCTGTGCGCGGCAAGCCGGCAAGCAGCAGGAGAGCCGGGATAAGCAGCAGCAAGGTCAGCCGACAAGGGCAGGCCGGGAACGTGGTCAACCTGAGCGATTCAACGCCTGATTTCTGGCCGATGGTTCCTCTCCAAACCGGAATTCTCTTGCCCGGACGGCCCCGCGGGCCGCCGACGATACGATATCACAACATCCCGGGCAGGCCGTTGAAAGCAGAGCGGCCCGCCGGGCACAACATCGATTCTACGTCTGCCCCGTTTGCATCTGCCCCGGGTTCGGCATCCATCCTTATGGATCCGTCAGAACGGGTTCTCGTCCTCTTCCAGCCCGCGGTCTTCCGACACGGGCGCGCCCATCTGCTCGGCCGGGTAGCCGGAGTACGATTCGAATCGCAGCTCGTTCTTTCGGAACGTCAGTTTCACCGTCCCGGTCGGTCCGTTCCGCTGTTTTGCGACGATGAGTTCGGTAACGTCGGCCATCTCCGGCTCGACATCGTTGCGGTAGAGCAGCATGACCATGTCGGCGTCCTGCTCGATTGCTCCGGACTCTCGGAGGTGCGAGAGTTTGGGCCGCTGGCTGGCTTCGCCGACGGCGGCGCGAGAGAGCTGTGACAGGGCGATGACGGGCACGTTGAGTTCCTTGGCCAGGCCCTTCAGCCCGCGCGATATGTCGGTGATCTCCTGGAGGCGCGAGCTGTCCCGCCCGGCCCGCTCGCCGGACATGAGTTGCAGGTAGTCGATGACGACCAGTTGGATATCGTGTTGTAAGAAAACCTGCCGGCATTTTGAACGGAGCTGGCTGCAGGTGAGGCCGGGCGAGTCGTCGATGTAGACCGGCGATTCGTAGAGCACGCTCGCCGCCTCCCTGATCTTTTCCCACTGCCGGTTATCGAGGCGGCCGGTTCGGAGCGGGGTGGAGTCGATCCCCGCGTGGCAGCACAGGAGGTTCTGGGCGATCTGCTCTCTGGGCATTTCCAAGCTGAACATGAGGACGCCTGCGTCCTGGCGCACGCCGACTCGCTCGATGAGGTTGAGTGCGAACGTTGTTTTCCCGCTGCTGGGCCGCCCGCCGATGACGATGAACTCGCCTTTGTGGAGCCCGCCGGTCATCTCGTCCAGATCGGGGAAGTCGGATTGCAGGCCGACCAGCCGCTCGGGGTGGTTCATGATGGTATCGACGACGGTGTTTATGATGTCGCCCAGGCCGGCGGGCCGTCGGGCCTCGAAGCGGGTGGCGATGTCGAACACTCGCTGCTCGGCGGAGTCGAGGATGTCGGTCACCGACCGCGCCTGGTCGTAGGCCTCGACCAGCGATTCGGTGCAGGCGGTGATGAGGGAGCGGAGCAAGTATTTCTGGCTGACGATGTCGGCGTAGTGCTCGGCGTTGGCGGCGGACGGGACCTGGTTGCCGAGGGTCAGGAACAGGTCGGTGTTGGCGGCGATTTCGGCCTCGCCCATCCGCCGCAGCTCCTCCTTGACCGACACCACGTCGATGGGCTGGTTCCGGTTGTAGAGGTTGCTGAACGCGGAGTAGATCGTGCGGTGGTCCGGCCGGTAGAAGCAGTCGGCGTGGAGCAGGGGTGCGACCGAGCCCATCGCCTTGGGCTCGAGCATGACCGCGCCGAGTACGGCGACTTCGGCCTCCTCGCTGTGCGGCGGAACGCGTTCGCCGTTCTGTCCGTTGCTCATCTGTCTGTTTCGGAACTGTTGGGGCGCTGTTCACGCCGGGCAGGCATACCGTCTGCACGGTTCGAACATCGCCCGCTTGCCGTGTGGTCGCTACTCGGCGACGATCCACAGCCGGGTCGATGCGACCTCGTCCGGCCCCAGACGTACCTGGACGAGGTAAACTCCGGTCTCGTCGAACGGCTCATCGAGGTCGATATCGCCCGGCGAGACCTCGATGCCGTCGGCGGAGAGTGCTTCTGCGATCTGGCGCGGCCCCACCGAGCCGTACAGGTGCCCTTCGGGGCTTGCGGCGGCGACGACGGTGCAGGAGCTCTGCTCCAATCGCTCGATGGCGGCCTTTCGTTCGGCCCGCTCCTTCTCGGCGAGCCGGGCGATGCGCACTCTTTCACGCTCGAGTTCTGCAAAATTCGCCTCGGTGGCCCGGACGGCGAGCTGCCTCGGCAGCAGGTAATTCCGGGCGTAGCCGGTGGCCACGTCCACGATTTCCCCGCGTTCGCCCAGCTTGTCCACGCGCTCCCTGAGCAGTACTTTCATCAAAAAACCTCCAAGGCCCCGTTCCTGGGGCTATCTTCCTGAGTAGGGGAGCAGGGCAATCTCCCGCGCCCGCTTGATCGCTTTCTTCACGCTTCGCTGGTGGGCGCTGCAGTTTCCTGATCGCCTGCGGGAGAAAATCTTTCCCTGACCCGTCAACATCTTGCGTAGGGTGTTCACGTCCTTGTAGTCCACCCGGTCGATGTCCAGCTTACAGAACCGGCACCGGGATTTGTCGCCCGGCCGGGTGTATGGTCTTCGTCGTCTTGCCATCGGTCGTCGGTACCTCCTGATTCTCTTATTTAGAACGGGATGTCGTCGTCGGACAGGTCGTTATCGGTCGGGGGCCCGGGCGGCTGATCCACAGGGGGGCGGGGGCCGCTTCCCCGGCCGCCTCCCTGGCCGCCGCGCCTGCTGCCGCCACCGCCGCCGCCACTTCCGAGGAATTGCACATCCTGGGCGGTGACTCGGAGCCGCTGGCGGTTCTGGCCGCTCTCCTTGTCCTGCCACTGGTCCAGCCGCAGGTATCCCTCGACGAAGACGGGCCGGCCCTTGCTCAGGTACTCGGCGCAGTTCTCCGCCTGGCGCCCCCAGCAGGTGACGTCGAGGAACGTCGTCTCTTCGCCCCAGGTGCCGTCGTCCTGCTTGGTCCGGCGGTTGATTGCCAGCCCCAAGTCGAGGACGGCGGTGCCGGAGGACACATATCGGAGTTCAGGGTCCTGCGTTACGTTGCCGATTAAAAGCACTTTGTTCAGGTTTGCAGACATTTTTTTCTCCCGGGCCGGTCCTGTCGGTTCAACGATTCGGTTCTTCGCCCTCTTCGTCGTCCTCCTCGGGCTCGTTTTCTTCCTCTGGTTCGTCCGACTGTTCTTCTTCGTCGGCCTCTGCTTCTTCCTCGGTTTCCTCCTCGCCTTCCTCCTCCTCGCCTTCCTCGTCTTCGTCGTACTCCTCGTCGTAGTCGTCTTCCTCGTCTTCGTCTTCGACGATCTCTCCGGCGCGGATAGCGGCCTGTCTCTTCCGCTCCTTCTCATGTTCGCGGGCTTCTTCGACGGAGGTGCCGATCTCGTCCGCCCTGAGGATCATCGCCCTCATGACGATGTTCGAGATGCGGCATTCCCGCTTGATGTCGGAGATGACGGACGGGTCCGCTTCGAAGCGGCCGAGGACGTGTGCCCCGTGCGTCCGGCCCTCGACGGGATAGGCCAGCCGGCCGCTCTCCCACAGTTCGAGGGTGTCGATGGTGGCGCCTCTTCGTTCGAGGATGGCGCGGATGTGGTCTGCGACGCCCTCGAAATCGTCGGACGCCTTCTTGTCGTTGACCAGGAACATTCCTTCGTATTCTCGCAAGCTTCTAGCCCCTTCAGTTGAACCTGTTCATGCAGGCATCGATTCCTTCGTTAGCCCAGCACAATACTGCTTCGGCGGCCTGCTCGACGGCATCCGCCACGATTTTCCGTTCGCCGGCCGTAAACCGGCCGAGCACAAAGTCCACTGCGTCCATCCCGACCGGCGGCCGGCCGATCCCCACACGCAGCCGGGGATATTCGTCGGTGCCCAGAACGGCTGCGACCGACCGCAGCCCTCGTTGGCCGCCGCTCGAGCCCTTGCGGCCGATCCGAATCCGGCCGGGCTCGAGATCGAGGTGGTCGCAAACCACGATCAGTTCATCGGGCTCCAGCCCGTACCAGTCGACGACCGACCGGACCGACCGGCCCGAGTTGTTCATATACGTCTGCGGCTTCACCAGCAGCACCCGGGCGGTCCCCGTGTCGGCCTCGCCCATGCGTGCGTTATGGCGCCGTTTCGACACCGCCGCTCCGCACCGGTCGGCCACCCGGTCGATCACGTCGAACCCGACATTATGCCGGGTCCCGCTGTATCGTCTTCCCGGGTTGCCCAGCCCAAAGGCGGCAAGCATGTCGGCGCTCCGGTCTCTGGGTCAGCCGGTTTCTTCGGACCGTTCCGGCGCCTCGCCTTCTTCGGCCTCTTCTTCCTCTTCCTCGCGTCCGATCAGTTCGGGCTCATCGACCGCCAGTTCTTCTTCTTCCTCTTCCAACTCTTCCGGCGGTCGGATGGTGATCAGGACGGCCTCCGGCTCGGTGATGATCTCGACGCCCTCGGGCGGCTCGATGTCGGCGACGGTGATCGTGTCGCCGATTTCGAGGTCGGACACGCGGACGGTGATGTTCTCGGGGATGTCGCCGGGCAGGCACTGCACGGTCAGGTCGGTCACCGGGTGTTCGGTCACACCGCCGGCGGCGGCCCCTTTCGGCGTCCCCACGAACTCGACCGGGCATTCGATCTCGACGAGCTCGTCCATGGCCACCCGCTCGAAGTCGAGGTGCAGGATCTCTTCGCCGAACGGGTCGAGCTGGACTTCTTTCACCAGCACCTGGTCGGTGGTCCGCCCGGTTTTGAGGGACACCATCATCATCCGGTGTGAGAATATCTGATGTACGGCCTCGGCATCGAGCTGGATGGGGACCGCGTCCTCTTTGTGGCCGTAAATGACGGCGGGGATTTTCCCGTTCCGCCGCAGTCGGCGTGCTGCACTGGACCCGGTGTCTTCGCGTCTTTCCGCTTTGATTGTTTGATCGTTCATTGTGGTTCTGTGTCTCGGAATAGGTAACTGACGGACATGTTCATATGAATTCGTTTGATCGCCTCGGCGATGAACGGTGCGACCGATACGACCTCGAATTTCTCCGGAACTCCCGAGTCGGGGAGCGGGATGGTGTCTGCTACGAACACCTTTGAGATGGGCGCGTCGTCGAGCAGTGAGATGGCGTTCCCGCACAAGACCGGATGGGTGGCGCAGACATAGATATTTCTGGCCCCCGCTTCCTTCAGGTATTCGGCCGCGGTGGCAATCGAGCCGCCGCTGGCGATCAGGTCATCGACGATGAGCACGTTCTTGTCCTCCACGTCGCCGACCACGGCGGTGATCTTGACCGTCTCGCTGGTGATCCGCTGTTTGTGGCAGGAGGCGACCGGCGTGCCCAACACGTGGGCATAATTGATGGCCATCTTCATGCTGCCGATGTCCGGGCTGGCGCAGACCAGGTCGCCGAGGTCCATTTGCTTCAGCCGTTTCAGGAAGACCGGCTTGGCGAACAGATGATCGACGGGGATATCGAAAAAGCCCTGGATCTGCGGGGCGTGCAGGTCCATCACCAGCACCCGGTCGGCCCCGGCGGTGACCAGCATATTCGCCACCAGCTTGGCGGTGATCGGGACCCGGCCCTCGTCCTTGCGGTCCTTCCGGGCGTATCCGTAGTAGGGCACCACCGCGGTGATTCGGCCGGCGGACGCCCGCGACGCGCAGTCGATGAGCATCAGGAGTTCCATCAGCATCTCGTTCTGCGGGCAGCAGGTGGGCTGGACGATGAACAGGTCCGTCCCGCGCACGTCGTCCTGGACCTTGATATTCAGTTCGCCGTCGGGGAACCGTTTAATCATCGCGGCACTGACCGGGATGCCCAGGTGCGAGCAGATGGTCTGTGTCAGGGCGGGATTGGCCGTCCCCGACAGTATTTTCATCTCCGAATTCACCATATTGTGTTCCATAAGACCTTATGTCTTATCGGGATATCGCTTCAGGTCGGGCCGCCCTGGATCATCCGGCAAACACCGTCCCTGTGCCCACCTGGGCGGGCTGGTCCGTACGAAAGCCGAATTATAGGAGCGGCCCCACCGAAAGTCAAGCGTCTTGGCCGCCCGATGACGGCCCCGATGTTGACTTGGCCGAACCCGCCGCTAGAATCGGGAAAAATTAGGGAGACGGTATGGCTGAACAAAACGCAGACAGGGCGCGGCTGCTGGAACTGATCCAACGCGATGCGTTCCAGACAGGCGAGTTTACCCTGGCCTCGGGCCAGAAGAGCCATTACTATATCGACGGCCGCCTGCTCACCCTGTCGTCGGACGGCGCCCACGTGCTCGCCCGGGTCATCCTGGCGATGATCGAGGGCGAACGGATCGACGCGGTGGGCGGGATGACGATGGGGGCCGACCCGATCATCGGGGCCGTGCTGGCCGTCGCCGACCTGCAGGGCCGCACACTCGCCGGGTTCATCTGCCGGAAGGAGCAGAAGCAGCACGGGACCGGCCGCCTGGTCGAGGGGAACCTGAGGCCGGGCCACCGCGTGCTGATGGTCGAGGACGTGGTCACCACCGGCGGCAGCACGCTGCGGGCGATGGACGCGGTGGAAGCGGTCGGCGGCGAGGTGATGCGGGTGATCGCGATGGTCGACCGGCTGGCCGGTGCGTCCGAGGCGTTCGAAAAGCGGGGCGTCCGGTTTACACCCATTTTCACCGTCAAGGACCTCGGCGTGGAGCCATAACCTGTGAGTGAGCCGGGAACAGAACAGACGAGAGACGAGGCGGGCGGCCCGCAGTCACATTCCGGGCAGTGCCAGCACCTCTGCCCGATATGCAACACACACTGCTGCAGCCGTCCGGCAAGCAGAGGGAACCGGTGCTCGATGCATCCCCGGAACATCAGCGGCCATCGCGCCCCGACCGACGACGTGACCGAGATGAGTTCGCTCCGCGACGAGATCGAGCGG
>PWKM01000342.1 GCA_003559755.1 Planctomycetota bacterium | reverse complement strand
CCGAGCTGGCGGCCCTGGTCGAGCGATGCCGGCTGGCCGTCACCAACGACACCGCGATGAGCCACCTGGCGGCGGCACTCGATGTCCCGGTAGTGGTCCTGTTTGGCCGCACGAACGTCGCTCGCTATCGCCCGTGGCTGCCGGACGGCCGATTCGAGACGTTGCAGGCACCGCCGGACGCCTGCGAGCGGTTCCGGCTCGACACCGGCATGCCGGAGTGCCGGCGGACGGACTGCGACCCGTCGCCCTGTATGGCCGCCATCGCCAATGACGCGGTGCTCGACGCGGTCCGGCGTCTGTCGGCCCGAACGGAAGGGGGCGATCCGCGATGAGAGTCCCATCCGCAGGCGTTCCGATCACCGCCGCAGATATCCTCCGCGGGCTGGTCGAACGCGATACCCGGCGGCTCCGTGACGAGCTTGCCCGGCTCCTGGACATCTCGCACGTCGGGCTGACCGGCACCGGGTGTGCCGCGTTCTACCTGATTCTCCGGTCACTGGCGGCTCGTTCCGATCGGACCGAGGTCGTGCTCCCGGCCTACACCGCGCCGGTGGTCCTGCTGCCGGTCCGGCAGGCGGGGCTGCGCCCGGTCTTCGCCGACGTGTCGCTCGACACCTTCAACCTCGACCCGGCGAGTGCGGCCGACCGGCTCGGCCCTGGCACGCTCGCGGTGATGCCCGCCCATATGTTCGGCATCCCGTGTGACCTGGACGAACTCAGTCGGGCCTGCAAGTCGGCTGGTGCGGCGCTTGTCGAGGACGCCGCGTCGGCGTTCGGGGCCGCCCTGACCGGGCGAGCGGTGGGGACCATCGGCACCGCCGGGTTCTACAGCTTCCATCGGGGCAAGCAGATCACGTCGGTCACCGGCGGGGCGTGGGCCACCGATGACACCGGGCTGGCCGAGGCGATCGAGGCGGAGGCAACGGCGCTGGACCGGCCACCGCTCCGAAGACGTGCGGGCCTGCTGGCCCGAACGCTCGCCTTGTCGGTGGTAGTGCGTCCCCGCATTTACGGGCTCCTGAACACCCTGCTCGAGGGCTACAAGGACACGGCCCCGCACGACGACTTCGATTTCCACGCCTATACGGCGCTGCAGGCGGGAGTGATCCGTTCGATGCTGGGGCGGCTGGACGCGATGATCGAGGCACGAAACGCCCGTGCCCGGCGCGCTCGGGCCATTCTGGATGACACCGAGGGGATCGTGCTGCCCGACGTGCCGGAGCACGCGGAACCGGCGTTCAACCATTGCCCGCTGCTTGTCCCGGCCGAGCTGCGCGACCGCTGCATATCGGCTGGACGGGACACGGGGGTAGAGTGTACCATACTCTACGGGACGACGGTGTTCGGAGCGTACAATCTGGACGGCACGTCGTGCGGCGGCGATTGCCGTCGCGCGGCGGAGCTGGCGGACCGGCTGGTGCTGATCCCCTGCCATCCGCTGGTCCCGATGGACAAGCTCGAGCAGGCCGCCGAGGCCATCCGAAATACAGTTCGCCGAGGCACAGGGCAATGAGAGAACAGACGCAAGAGCGACCGGTGGTCGCCCAGGTGATTACCCGGCTCGACCGCGGCGGCTCGTCCGACATGGTCGTCGAGTTGTGCGAACGGCTCGACCGCGATCGGTTCGAGGTCGTGCTCATCACCGGGCCGAGCCACCAGCCGGTCGAGGAGCCGACCTCGCTGGCACGGCGGCTCGGTATAACGGTCGCCGTGTGCCCATACCTCGTGCGCGAGATCAACCCGTGGCGGGACGGGCGGGCGTTGGCGGCGCTGCGGACCTATCTGGGCCGGCTGCGGCCGGACGTGGTCCACACCCACACCTCGAAGGCGGGCGCCCTGGGGCGGATCGCCGCTCGGCTGGCGGGAGTCCCCGTGGTCCACTCCCCGCACGGCCACCTGTTCTACGGCTACTTCGGACGGGTCGGCGCCGGGCTCATCGTCCAGGCCGAGCGCACCCTGGCCCCGCTGGCCGAGCGGATCGCCGTGCTCACCGACTCGTCGCGCGAGGAGCATCTCGCCCGCGGGATCGGCTGCCGGTGGCAATACGAGACCGTGCCCTCGGGGGTGGACCTCGAGATGTATCGGCCCGACGAAGAGGTGCGGACCCGGTTTCGCGGCGAGTTCGGGATCGCCGAGGGCGAGTGCGCCGTGGGCTGGGCGGGCCGGATGGACGCGGTGAAGGGGCCGGACATTTTCATCGAGGCGGCGGCACGGATCGCGGCCGAGGTCCCAGAGGCCACGTTCATCATCGCAGGGGACGGCCCGCTGCGGCCGGCGGCTGTGGCCCGGGCCGACGAGCTGGGCATCGCCGACCGCTGCCGGTTCCTGGGCTATCGGAACGACATGCCGGCCCTGCTCAACGCCTGCGACCTGTTTGTGCTGACCTCGCGGAACGAGGGGCTGGGGCTGACCGCCGTTCAGTCGCTCGCCTGCGGCGTGCCCGTGGTCGCGCCGGCCGTCGGAGGGCTGCCCGAGCTCCTCGAGGGCGGCGGGTGCGGCGTGCTGGTGCCGGCCGGTTTTACGGACGCCCCGCCGGTCTCCGGCCCGCCGGGTGCCCGGTTCCCCGATTCCGGCGCCGTGACCGTGGGGGACGAGGTGGCCCGGGCGGTCGTCCGGCTCGCCCTCAGCCCGGGCGAACGAGAGCGCCTCGCCGCTGCGGGCAGACAGCGGGCGAGGCGGTTCGACATCGACCTGATCTCCGGACAGCTTTCCGACATCTACGCCGAGGTCGCACGGCGGAGCACGGGCAGCGAGGGGGACTTGTAATGGCCCGTGTCTTCCGATATTCCTGTCTCCTCGCGGCTCTGCTGGGCCTGTCCGCCGCCGCGGCCGCAGCCGACCTGTTCCCGATCAACGTGGCCATCCACGTCGAGAGCGAAGTCAGTCACGATCACCGCGTCTTTCGGTTCCTCGGCATCCCGGTGAGGCGAACCGAGGGCAAGAAGGGCCAGCCCATCGGTGAGGTCGCCCGGATCGCCGCCGAGCACGGGGTCGATGCCCTCATCCTTTCCGACCGGGCGTACGGAACGGTCTCCTGGGGCATCACCCCGTTCAGCCGTATCTTCCGGGTAACGATGGAGCAGGGTTCGGTCGCCTCTTACGGGCCGGAACGGTACCTCGATGAGATCCGGCGGGCGGCGGATGACACCGGGGTGGTGATCGTGCCGGGCGTCGAGCACGTCCCTTATTACCGCTGGCGGGGCAACCCGTTCCGCGGCCTGGAGCTCGCTCACGCCTATGAGCACATGATCCTGGCGGGGCTGGATACGCCCGAGGCCCTGGCCGGGATTCCCAACACCGCCGGCGGCTTCGGGCGATGGCGGCTCTCCTGGACTGTCCTGCTGAACGGCGTGTTCGCCGGGCTGTTTCTGCTGGGCCTCCTGGTGATGCGGAGCAAGGTCAGCCGGGCCCGTCTGTGGGGCGGGCTGCTCATCGGGCTGGCGGCGCTTGCCATGCTCGATTCCGCGCCGTTTCTCCCCCGCCAGGTCTCGCCCTACCACCGGCCCACCCGCTATCCGCCGGACATCGTGGCGCAGTACGCCGCCCAGCAGGACGCCCTGATCCTGTGGGCGCATCCCAGCGCCCGGCCGGGCACACTGCCCGAGCGGCTCGCGGAGTCCACCGGGGTCGCCGTCGATGTCCGCCCCTATCCCGAGGTGCTGACCCGGACCCGGTTCTATCACGGATTCGCGGCGTTCAACGCGGGCATCGCGCCGGCCCGGCCGGGTCGCGAGTGGGACGTGGCCCTGTTGCAGTACATCTCCGGTCGGCGGCCTCGGCCGGTGTGGGCCGTCTCGGAGGGCCAGTACGCCGCCCACAGCCCGCCCGACGGCATACGCGGGGCGCTGACCGTCGCCTGGGTTCGAGAACGCTCGCAGGAGGCCATCCTCGACGCGCTGAAACGCGGACGATGCTACGCCACCCGCGGCCACACCTCGCGCGACCTGTGGGTGGTGGACTACCGGATGGAGACCGGCGAAATCCAGGCGCAAAGCGGCGAGATTCTGCGGACCGTCGCCGACTCGGCACGACTGGTCCTCCGGCTGCGGACCGCCGGGGACGCCCGGCGCGCCGCCCGCGACCTGGAGGCGGTGGTCGTGGTGGACGGGCGTCCGCAGACGGTCGGCTTCCGGGCGGCCGGAGACGGCCTCCTCGTCGCAAACGTCATCATTCCGATGCCCGCCCCGCCCGATATTTCCTACGTGCGAACGCTTGTCTGCCACAGCGAAGAGCCGATACTGGCCTTGAACCCCATTTTTCTCGTCCCCGAGACCCCGACCGGAGGGCGATGACGATGATCCCGCACTCACGTCCGACGCTCGGAGACACCGAGGCGGCCGCCGCAGCCGAGGCCGTCCGCTCCGGCCACGTCGCCGTCGGCCCGCAGACCGCCGAGTTCGAGCGGGAGCTGGCCCGGACGGTGGGCGTCGGTGGAGCGGTCGCGACCTCGAGCGGGACCGCCGCCCTGTACGCGGCGCTGAAAGCTCTCGGCGTGGGCGAGGGAAGCGAGGTCATCGTCCCCAGCTTCGTCTGTACCGCTCTGCTCCACGCGACGTGGGCGGCCGGTGCGACGCCGGTCGTGTGCGATATCGGCGACCGAGCCAACCTGTCGCCCGAGTCCGCCGGAGCGAACCTGACGGGCCGGACGGCGACAATCATCGTCCCCCACCTGTTCGGTCGGCCGACACCGATCGGGCCGTTCCTCGAGCTCGGCCCGCCGGTCATCGAGGATTGCGCCCAGTCGCTGGGCACGCCCGCGGGCCAAGCGGGCGCCTGCGCGGTGTTCAGCTTCTATGCGACGAAGATGATCGCCACCGGCGAGGGCGGGGCGGTCGCCTCGGATTCCGACGAACTGCTGGAGAGTGTGCGCGACCTCATCGAGTACGACAAGAAGTTCGACGTCCGGCGCCGGTTCAACCTCAAGTTCAACGACGTCGCGGCAGCCGTCGGCCGGGCCCAGCTCGCCCGGTTGAACGGTTTTGTGGCCCGGCGGAGGGAGATCGCCGGGACATACGCCCGCCGGCTCGCCGACCTGCCGGGGGTGACGCTGCCCGACATCACGGACTCCGCCTGCTTCCGGTACGTGGTCGAGGTGGCGGAGCCGCAGGAGTTGATCGACTCGGCCGGTGAGGCGGGCGTCGCGCTGGCCCGGCCGGTCAACCCGCCGCTCCACCGGGTCGTCGGCGGGTCCTGCCCCGAGTCGGAACGGCTGTTCCATCGAGCGGTCTCGCTCCCGATCTATCCATCGCTCGGCGACGCGGAAGTCGGCCGGGTGGTGGATGCGGTGCGGCGTGCCGTGAGCCAATCTGGAGGAGGGTGATCTCGTGGGCGCACCGTCGATTGGTCCCCGGACGAACCTCGCGGTCGTTGCGGTGGCGCTGGCCGCGGCGGTGTTGATCGGTACGTCGGTGGTTCGCGGCGTGATCGAGGTGCCGATGCTCACCGGCCTGGTGCTGGCCGCCGCACTCGCGTTGGTCGTGACTCCGCCGGCCATCTATCTCTCCTACCGGCTGGGGATGCTCGACCATCCCGACGATCGCAAGTTCCAGAAGGAGCCCGTCCCCCTGCTGGGCGGCCCCGGGGTGCTGATCGCTTTCGGTACGGCGCTGCTGGTCTGCCTGTACGGGCT
>PWKM01000009.1 GCA_003559755.1 Planctomycetota bacterium | reverse complement strand
TCGATGACTAGCCGTTCGTTCCCCTGCGGCCCACGGAGGTACATGTCGCCCGCCACGAGCATGTCGACGGTCGTTTCGCGGGGGAATCCGCTGTCGAGGTCGAACCGGATGGTCCCTTTGCTCTGGAGCAGGATGTCGCCGGCCGTGCCCCGGAGCGGTGCCGAGCTGATCGCGGTCAGATCGATCTGGTGGTCTCGTGCGACCGCCGCGATGGCGAAGCGGACCACCGCGATGCCCGGCCCATCGTCGTCCGACAGCTCGATGTCCTCGAGCAGGCAGGCGGTCTCGAATTGGGTGTCGCCGAGGAACGGGATGGCAGCGACCTGGATATCCTGCTCCCAGGTGTCGCCCGGGCCGACGGCGCGGTCGGGCAGGAGTCTGGCCCAGTTCTGGGTGAGCATCCCGCCGAGGAAAAGCTGCCTTTGGCGTCGGACGGCGGCCAGGGCCTCATCCGGGCCCTCGCCCTCGGCCAATTCGTCCACCTGGTGCAACTGGTCGTCCAGCCCCTCGGTCTCGATCACTTCGCCGTTTCGGACGCGAAGCGTGGCCGTCCAGCCGACGAATGGATCGTTGAGTGACTTCAGTACTGCGGCCATCGGCGGGCTGTCCTCGTCGAGCTCCGGTTCGTCGGTGTCGTAGGTCACCACCCCGCGCGCCGTGGCATTGGTCTCGCGCACCCGTCGGCAGGTATACCGGACGGTCTGGACGCCCTGCTCGTCGGGCTCGGAAATCTCGAGGTCGCCGGTGACCCTCTGCCGAATCTCGGCGCTGTCGATCTCGCCCGTCCTCGTGCTCTCAAACTGCCCCCGGATGACGGCCGACTGGTTGAGCGTGTAGGAGCCCGGTGCGAACCGGGCCTCGAGCCGGACATCCGGCCCGTTGTATTGCGGCTCGGCCCGTCTCTGGGCCTCGACCCACTCTCTGGCCGAGAACTCCGGCTCGACCGGCTCCGGGGCACAGGAGAGAGCCAGCCCCCCCAGCAGAGCCATAAGGAAACTCAGATACCGAATCATGCCTGCATCCTTTCAGCGGTTCCGTGTGTTGTGTCGTTCGTCCGGTCGGCGGCCGAACCCTGTCGCCACCGATGCAATTATAGCGCCGAGGCCAGCGGGCGGCAAGCGGTCAACGCCAGGGACTGATGAGCGTCGGCAGGTCCCAGAACAGGCGGACGAGGATGTCCTGGTGGAGCATCACCAGCAGCGAGCCCGCCGCCAGGTAGGGGCCGAACGGGATGTGGGTGTTCCGCCGCCGGATGAGAAGAACGACACCGACCACCGCCCCCACCACGCACGCCACGAAGAAGGCGAGCATCGCACCCTGCCAGCCGACGAACGCGCCGACCATCCCCATCAGCTTCACGTCGCCGAACCCCATCGCCTCTTTTCGGAACAGCACTTTGCCCAGCCGGCCCGCCGCATAAACGATCCCCGCCCCGACCAGCATCCCCACAATCGACGCCGCCAGCCCGCCCAGGTGCGCCCGACCGGCAAGCCCGGTCCAGCGAAGAATCCAGCCGGTGATCAGCGGGTCGTGGACGATGAGCCCCGGCCAGACGGCACACAGCACCGGGCCGACGTACATCCCGGCGACCGACACCTCGTCGGGGATGACCATCCGCTCGATGTCCACGAACGACGCCACGATGAGCGCCGAGGCCAGCGCCGCGTACGCCCCCAACGCCGGAAGCCGGCCGAGCGGGACCGCGTCCGACGCCGCCGCGTGCCCCGCCAGCACCCAGACGAAGACCGCCCCGGTGAGCAGCTCGACCAGCATGTACCGGGCCGAAATCCGCACGCCGCAATGGCGGCACAGGCCCCGCAGCCGGAGCCAGCTCAGCACCGGGATGTTGTCGTACCACGCGACCGGCTGGTTGCAGGTCGGGCAGTGCGAGCCGGGCCGCAACAGCGACATCGCCCGGGGCAGCCGGTAGATGCACACGTTGAGGAAGCTGCCCACGCACAGGCCGAGCAGAAAGGCAAAGACATAAGCGATTACCGGCACAGGTCACCTCCCGGCGGAACGCCGGCCTGGTTCGGACCTCGGTCTCTCATTGGGCGGCCGCCAGGTACTCGCGGGCGACCGCTTCCATCAACTCGCGCGGGGCGTCCTGCTCGGTCCACGTCTTGAACTGCTGGACCGCCTGGTTGACGAACATGTCCAGCCCGGTCGCCGTGATGCAGCCCGCCTCCGCCGCCTGGCGGAGCAGCCGGGTATAGACCGGGTTGTACACCGCGTCGAACACGACCATCCCCGGCCTCAGCGCCGAGTCGGGGACGATCGACTCCTCGGTGTTCGGATGCATCCCGACCGACGTGGTGTGGGCGAGTACGTCGGACTCGGACTCGGCGAGGGCGTCGAGCCCCGCCCACTCGCAGCCGACCTCCTCCGCCAGCGACCGGGCCGTCTCGGCGGTCCGGTTGTAGATGCAGACCGACGCCTCCCGCGCCTGCAGCCCGAACGCGAGCGCCCGGGCCGTCCCGCCGGCCCCGACCAGTGCGACGCGCTTCCCGGCCAGCGGCTCGCCGTCCAGCGCGGCCTCGATCGCCTCGGTCGCCGCACTCCAGTCGGTGTTCGAGCCGTGCAGCCGCCCCTGGCGGTTCACCACGGTGTTGACCGCCCCGATCTGCCGGCAGATCGGCTCGATGTCATCGAGGGCGCCCATCGCCGATTCCTTGTGCGGGATGGTGATGCTGTACCCGGCCATCGGCAGGCCGCGGTAGGCCTCGATGAACGTACACACGTCGCCCGGCACCCACAGGGGCAGGTACACCGCGTTGATGCCCGCCGCCCGGAACGCGGCGTTGTGGATGTGGGGGCTGATGCTGTGCCCGATGGGGTCGCCGATCACCCCGTACACGGCAGTGTCGCTGTTGATGGACCGATAGTGGTATCGCCCGATCAGCTCGTCCAGCGGGACCTGGCCCGGGGCGGTCTCGTGCGACGGGTCCATCGGCGCGAACGTGAGGAGGCCGCCGAACTTCCGGCACAGGATGCGGCTGATCCTCCCCGCCTCGCCCATGCACAGCCCGATGCAGGCGACCTCGGCGTGGCGAAGCACCTCGAACATCCGCAGGTTGTCGACGATCGAGTTGGCGGTGGTCACGATCTTGACCACGTCGGCGCCCAGACGGACGATCCGCGAGTAGATGTTGGCCAGGTCGAGCGGGGTGGTGGTGTAGTTGTGGTACGAGATGATCAGCCGGGTGCGATGCCGCTCCTTGATCCGGTCGGCGAGGTCGAGCTCGACATCGACGTAGTCCGCCCCCAGCTCGATGGCCGCCTGCAGCGTCTTGAGCCGAACGTCGTCGGGCCAGTCCTGCCCGCCGCCCTGTTCCTTCGGGCGGTTGGTGACGATGACCGGGCAGGGGCGGTCCTTGAGAAAGGCGGCGAGTTCCTCGGCCCGGGGGAGTGCATCGAGCCGGTCCAGGCGGACCTCGACCAGGTCGGCCCGCTGGGCGGCCCGGAGCATGGCCCGGCGGGCGGCATCGAGTGTCGGCTCGGCCAGGGGCGCACAGATCATTGCGGGGCGTTCTCCGTTCCCCCGGTTCGCACGGCGATCTGGTTGAGCGCCCGGAGATAGGCCCGGGCGCTCGCCTCGAGGATGTCGGTGCTGACCGCCCGCCCGTTCGCCTTGAGGTCGTCGGTCCCCACCTGGATGGTCACCTCGCCCTGGGCGTCCCGACCGACGGTGACCGCCCGGATTTCGTAGTCCAGCAGCCGGCATTCGACCCCGGTGATCCGGCTGATGCAGTTGTAGATGGCATCGACCGGGCCGTCCCCGGTCGCCGCGTCGGTCTGCGTCTCGTTCGTTGCGGTGTTCCGGATGCGCACGGTGGCGGTGGGCACCATCTCGCCGCCGCTGCTGATCTGGAACGAGACGAGCTGGAACAGCTCGGGCGCCTCGGCCAGCTCCTCCTCGACCATGGCGGTCAGGTCCTCGTCGTAGATTTCCTTCTTCTTGTCGGCGAGCACCTTGAACCGCTCGAACAGGTCGTCGAGCTGCTCCTGGCTCAACACCAGGCCCATCTCCTCGATGCGGGCACGCAGTGCGTGGCGGCCCGAGTGCTTGCCCAGAACGAGCTCGGTCTGGCGGGCACCGACGTCCTCCGGGTTCATAATCTCGAACGTCTGCCGCTCCTTGAGGATGCCGTCCTGATGGATGCCGCTCTCGTGTGCGAACGCATTGCGGCCGACGATCGCCTTGTTCCGCTGGACCGATATCCCGGTCAGCGCCGCGACCAGCTTGCTGGTGGGGACCAGGCGGGTGGTGTCGAGCCCGACATCGACGCCGAAGTAGTCCTTCCGCGTCCGGAGCGCCATCACCACCTCCTCGAGCGAGGCGTTGCCCGCCCGCTCGCCCAGACCGTTCACCGAGCACTCGACCTGCCGGGCGCCGGCCCGGACTGCGGCCAGCGAGTTGGACACGCCCAGCCCGAGGTCGTTGTGGCAGTGGACGCTGATGATCGCCCGGTCGATGTTGCTCACCCGCTCGAACAGCTCGGTGATCAGCTCGGCGAACCGCTCGGGGATGGCGTAGCCGACGGTGTCGGGGATGTTGACCGTGCCGGCGCCCGCCTCGATGGTCGCCTCGACGATCTCGATCAGGTAGTTGAGCTCGGTCCGCGAAGCGTCCATCGGCGAGAACTCGACGTCGTCGGCCAGCGTGACGGCCAGCTCGACCGCCTTGACCGCCATGTCGAGCACCTCCTGCTTCGACTTGCGGAGCTGGTGGTCGCGGTGGAGCGGGCTGGTGCCGATGAAGGTGTGGATGCGCGGCTTCTTCGCCGGCTCGAGCGCTTCGGCCGCCCGGACGATGTCGCCCTCGACGGCCCGGGCCAGCCCGCAGACCGTCGGGTACTCGAGCTCGCTCGATATCCGCCTCACCGCCTCGAAGTCGTCGGGCGAAGTGATGGGGAAGCCCGCCTCGATGACATCGACTTTCAGCCGCTCGAGTGCGTGTGCGATCTCGATCTTCTCCGCCGTGTTCAAGCTGGCACCGGGCGATTGCTCGCCGTCGCGGAGCGTGGTGTCGAAAATAACAACCCGGTCTTCTGTCTGGCTCATGGTCTTTCGTCCTGCCTTCCCGTCAAAAGAGGATACGTGAAACGGCTGTCGATCAGAGTTCGGGCGGGGCCGCCGCGTCCGCGTCCGCCGGGCCGGAGCCGTCGGGCTCGTCGTCCCGGTCCGGCTCCTCGTCGCCCCCCTCGAACCGGACGTGGCCCCAAGTGGGTTCGCCGCCCGTCGAGCCGCGCGGCCGCGTCCAGGCGGTGGCTTCCAGCCGCCTCCCGGCGTACCGACGCCGAATCGCCCGGCAGGCCCACACGCTCCCGGGGAGGGCCGAGGGGTCGGCCCCCAGCTCCTCGAGCGGGACGGCGAGCTCGACGGTCCAGGCCGCGTCGGCGACCGCGGCCCTCGCCTCGAGCTGCGGCGACCAGGCGGGGTCCGCCGTGGTCACGCTCTCGACCGCGCCCCTGGAGTTGATCCGCAGCAGGAACACCCCGGCGTCTGTGCCGACACCCTCCGGCGCCAGGTGAATCTCGATGTGGTCGTCGCCGTCGAGCCGGGGCGCCTCCTGGTCCGGCCCGACGTGGGCCACGAGGTTCGCGGGCCGCGGCTCCTGCATCCGGGCGCCGAGATA